>NZ_JAPNUG010000009.1:0-62615 GCF_036631435.1 Ralstonia sp. 1B3
GAACAGTTCCTGCGCGGTGGCCGTGTTCGGCAGCGCCACGCCCAGCGTCTTCGCACCTTGCAAGGCCAGGTTCAGATCCTTCTGGTGCAGCTCGATGCGGAAGCCCGGGTCGAACGTGCGCTTGACCATGCGTTCGCCGTGCACTTCGAGAATGCGCGAGGCCGCGAAGCCGCCCATCAGCGCCTGACGCACCTTCGCCGGGTCGGCACCGCCTTCGATGCGAACAGCAGCGCTTCCGACACCGCCTGGATGTTCAGCGCCACGATGATCTGGTTGGCCACCTTGGTGGTCTGGCCGTCGCCGTTGCCGCCCACCAGCGTGATGTTCTTGCCCATCAGCTGGAACAGCGGTGCCACGCGATCGAACGCAGCCTGCTCACCGCCCACCATGATCGTCAGCGATGCAGCCTTCGCGCCCACTTCGCCGCCCGACACCGGAGCATCCAGGTACTGCGCGCCGGTCTTGTTGATGCGGGCAGCAAAGTCCTTCGTCGCGATCGGCGAAATCGAGCTCATGTCGACGACGATCTTGCTGGCAGCGGCGTCCTTGCCGGCATCCTTCAGCGCCTTGGCGACGCCCTTCTCGCTGAACAGCACCGCTTCAACGTGCGGGGTGTCCGGCACCATGATGAAGATGATGTCGGCGCGCTTGGCGACTTCTTCCGCGCTCGTGCAGACCGTCACGCCGGCTTCCACCAGCGCGGCGGGTGCCGGGTTGACGTCGTGCACGAAGAGCGTGTGGCCGGCGGCGCGCAGGTGGCCTGCCATGGGGGCGCCCATGATGCCGAGGCCGATGAAACCGAGGTTGAGATTGTTTGCCATGGTGAGGGATCTCCTTGGTTTGAATGTTGGTTCGTTGGTTGTTGGATTGGGCCTTGGTGGTCCACTCCCTTTTCACCCCCTGCCGGGGGCGACTCACTTTCTTTGTCTTGCCAAAGAAAGTAAGCAAAAGGCGCGCCCGAGATGGCGACACCCTCCTTGAATTTGTGTAACCGGGCGGAGACGGGGAAAACTCGCTTCGCTCAGACAGTTCCCCGTCTTTGTTCCGCCCGCTTACACAAATTCAAGGCGCCATCTGGGGCAGGAACGTCAACGGCCGAACCGTTGGTGTGCGGGCCCTGGTGGCTCTTGTTTGTTGCTGTTGCTGCTCGCTTTGCTTCGCGTTGTGTTGCTGGTTCCTGCTGCAGTCGTGGTCGATGGTTTGGCCGTTGACTTTGTTGCCTAGATGGCGCCTTGAATTTCTGTTGCAGAGAGGAAAAAGAGTGCAGGCCTGTTTGAGCGAAGCGAGTTGCCTGCACTCCCTCTCTGCGACATAAATTCAAGGGGAGTCGCCATCTCGGGCGCGCCTTTCTTTTGCTTACTTTTCTTTGGCAAGACAAAGAAAAGTGAGTCAGCCCCGGCGGGGGATGAAACAAGGGATGCACCACCGAGGCAAAACCAAACAAAGAATCAAGCAACCCGGTGCGCGTCACGCCAGCCGAGACCCTCAACCGTCCCAGCCTTAGGCTTGTACTCACACCCAACCCACCCCGTGTACCCAATCTCATCCAGCCAACGGAACAAGAACTGGTAGTTGATCTCCCCAGTCCCCGGCTCATTACGCCCAGGGTTGTCCGCCAGCTGCACATGCTTGATCTTGTCCAGATGGCGCTTCAGCGTGCTAGCCACTTCGCCTTCCATCCGCTGCATGTGATAGATGTCGTACTGCACGTACAGGTTGGACGCATCCACGTCGTTGATCAGGTCCAGCGCCTGCTGCGTACGGTTCAGATAAAAGCCCGGAATATCGAACGTGTTGATCGGCTCGATCAGCAGATCAATCTTCTCGGCCTTCAGTGCCTTCGCCGCAAACTTCAGGTTCTCCACCAGCGTCTTGCGCGCAGCGTCTTCGCTCACGCCTTCGGGGCGAATGCCCACCAGGCAGTTGAGTTGTTTCACGCCGAGCACCTTGGCGTATTTGATGGCCTCGCCAACGCCGTCCTGAAACTCGCTCACGCGGTCCGGCAGGATGGCGATGCCGCGCTCGCCGCCGTCCCAGTTGCCGGCCGGCAGGTTGTGCAAAACGAGGTCGAGCTGGAAGCGGTTCAGGCGATCGGCAATCTGGTCGGCATGAAACGCGTAGGGGAACAGGAACTCGACCCCGCGAAAGCCCGCACGTGCAGCGGCTTCGAAGCGGTCAAGGAAGGCCTGCTCGTTGAAGAGCATGGTCAGGTTGGCTGCCAGCTTGGTCATGGTTTCTCCTTGTATCGGACGGTGAGGGAATGGCGCGCCGTCTTTATGCGGCGACGCCTTCGGCTTCCGTGAGGGTGTCTTCCAGGTCGAGCACCTCTTCAAACTCGACCACGTTGTCGATCTCCGTGCCCATCGCGATGTTGGTCACGCGCTCGAGAATCACTTCCACCATCACCGGCACCGAGAACTCGGCCATCAGCAGGCGGGCCTGCGCGAAGGCGGGTTCGATGTCTTCCGGCTTGAACACGCGAATCGCCTTGCAACCCAGGCCTTCCACCACCTTCACGTGGTCGACGCCGTAGCCGTTCAGCTCGGGCGCGTTGACGTTGTCGAAGGCGAGCTGGACGCAGTAGTCCATCTCGAAGTTGCGCTGCGCCTGGCGGATCAGGCCCAGGTACGAGTTGTTCACCACCACGTGGATGTACGGCACCTTGAACTGCGCGGCCACCGCCATCTCTTCGATCATGAACTGGAAGTCGTAGTCACCCGAGATGGCCACCACGTCGCTGTTGGGCGAGGCCACCTTCACGCCGATGGCGGCGGGAATCGTCCAGCCCAGCGGGCCTGCCTGGCCGCAGTTGATCCAGTGGCGCGGCTGGTTGACCGACAGGAACTGCGCAGCAGCGATCTGCGACAGACCAATGGTCGACACATAGCGAACGTCGCGCGGGAAGTACTGGTTCATCTCGCGGTACACGCGCTGCGGCTTGATGGGCACGTTGTCGAAGTCGGAGCGACGCAGCATCGTGCGCTTGCGCTTCTGCACGTCGGCGTTCCAGCTCTTGCGGCACGGCAGCTTGCCGGCGGCCTTCAGCTCGCGGGCGACTTCAATGAACTTCTCCAGCGCCGCCTTGGCGTCCGAGACGATGCCCAGGTCCGGACCGAACACGCGGCCGATCTGGGTCGGTTCGATATCGACGTGCACGAACTTGCGGCCCTTGGTGTAGACGTCGACGCTGCCGGTGTGGCGGTTGGCCCAGCGGTTGCCGATGCCGAACACGAAGTCCGACGCCAGCAGCGTGGCATTGCCGTAGCGGTGCGACGTTTGCAGGCCGACCATGCCGGCGTTGAGCGGGTGGTCATCAGCCAGCACGCCCCAGCCCATCAGGGTCGGGACGACGGGCACATTCACCAGCTCGGCAAACTCGACCATCAGCTTGGCCGCATCGGCGTTGATCACGCCGCCGCCGCACACCAGCAGCGGGCGCTCGGCCTGGCACAGCATCTCGATGGCGCGCTCGGCCTGCGCACGCGTTGCCGCGGGCTTGTAGACCGGCAGCGGGCTGTACGTTTCGGGGTCGAATTCGATCTCGGCGACTTGCACGTCGAACGGCAGGTCGATCAGCACCGGGCCGGGGCGGCCCGAGCGCATGAGGTGGAACGCCTGCTGGAACACGCGCGGCACCAGCGCCGGCTCACGCACCGTGACGGCCCACTTCGTGACCGGCTTGGCGATCGATTCGATGTCGACGGCCTGGAAGTCTTCCTTGTACAGGCGTGCGCGCGGCGCCTGGCCGGTGATGCAGAGGATGGGAATCGAGTCTGCCCAGGCCGAGTACAGGCCGGTGATCATGTCGGTGCCGGCAGGGCCCGACGTGCCGATGCACACGCCGATGTTGCCCGGCTCGGCACGGGTGTAGCCCTCGGCCATATGCGAGGCGCCTTCAACGTGGCGCGCCAGCACGTGGTCGATGCTGCCAGCCTTGCGCAACGCCGAATACAACGGGTTGATGGCGGCACCGGGCACGCCGAAGGCCGTGGTGATGCCTTCTTTTTCCATCACCGCAACTGCGGCATCAATCGCTCTCATCTTCGGCATGGGTGTCTCCAGGAAGGGGAAGGTGGGAATACGTTGGAGCTGATCCTATTCCCGCATGCCGATATGGATAAACGCAGCTTTCGTCAGTTGATTGCTAACTCTGCATATCGAATTATTTTGCGTGCTGCAGCAATCCGGACGCGCTCAATGGCCAAGAGAACCGCATCCATAGGCCGTTCCCGGCGATTTTTGTGCGATGCAAAATTTCCACCGTCCGCGCGCGCATCGATCACATCGTGGGTCACCATTTTTGCCATTCGTCACAAGTGATATGCGCCAGAAAGCCGCAATCCGGGTACGGAATGCTCACTAAAATGGTCGGACATTGCGAACTGGAATGATGGAATGGACAAGCTCAAGCAGATCGAAGCGTTCATCGCCGTGGTGGAGCACGGCAGCATGGCCGCCGCCGCGCTCACGCAGGACGTGACGCCCGTCATGATCGGCCGCCGCATCAACGCGCTGGAAGCCCGCCTGGGCGTGAAGCTGCTGCACCGGTCGACCCGCCGCATTGCGGTGACGGAGCAGGGCGCGGTCTTCATGGAACAGTGCAAGAAGGCGCTGGGCGAGCTGGACCGAGCGGAGCTGCTCGTTGCCGAAGGCCGCCACAAGGCGACCGGGCACCTGATCGTCTCGGCGCCCGCAGCCTTCGGCCGCAAGCACGTCGCGCCGCATGCGCCGGACTTCCTGCGTGCCAACCCCGACGTGCGTATCTCCTTCAACCTGACCGACCGCGTGGTCGACCTCGTGCGCGAAGGCTACGACGTGGGCATTCGCATTGGCGGCGCGATCGATCCGAACTTCGTGGCGATTCGCCTGGCGTCGAACAAGCGCGTGGTGTGCGGCACGCCTGCGTACTTTGCCAAGCACGGCGTGCCGCGCACGCTCGACGACCTCGCGCGCCACAACTGCCTCGCCTTCAACCTGCAGGGCGGGCAGCAGCGCGGCTGGTATTTCCAGCAGAACGGCAAGGCCGTCACCGTGAAGGTGAACGGCAACCTCGACTGCAACGACGGTGAACTGCTGCACCGCTGGATGGGCGAAGGCCTCGGCCTCGGCTGGCGCTCAACGTGGGAGATCCAGCCTGAGCTGGAATCCGGCGCGCTGATGACGGTGCTGGACGACTACGCGCTGCCTGACTACGACATCCTTGCCGTGTACCCGCAGCAGCGGCCGGTGCCGGCGAAGATCCGGTTCTTTATCGAGCACCTGAAGACGGTGTTTGCGCAGCCCGGGTATTGGTCGCGCACGCGTTGAGCGTGCGGAAATGGATGACGGTTCCTAAACTGGTCATCAGACGCATCGCGGGTGGCATGCGCAATGCCGGAGACGGAAGATGCTACGCAGAACTGCAGTTGTCGGCGCGCTCATGCTCAGCACCTGCGCCCTGGCGTGCGATCTGACCGGGCTTGAGCACCCGCTGGTGTTTTCGCCCGGCGAGTCTGCGCTGCCGACCACCGAAATCCTGAAACTGGCCGAATGGGATTCGCAGCTCAAAGACGATTTTCGCAGCGGCGGCAAATACCGGGTGCGCTTGCAGGAGGCGTCCGAGCCTGCCCCTGACCCAGAGCTGGCCGTGCTGCGCCTCAGAAGCCTGCAGGCCGTGCTGGACGCCGTCGGCATCGAGGGCGACAAAGTCGAGGCGTCCGAAGCCGATACGCATCTACGTGCCGCAGAACGCGAGGGTGTCGCCCCAAAAATGCCGACAGCCGCCTACGTCGTTTTCCAACCGGACTGCCAGAACCCGTGTTGCCCGGGCACTGCGCCGGCCGCTCCGCTCGCTCCCACGCGATAAGCGCTAGGTAATCGCCACACGCCCCTGCGTCAGGTCCCGTAGCGTGTTCCGCGCAGCCGCCTCGTCCGTCACCGGCAACCGCACCGTCAGCGTCACGCCCGCGTCGTAAGCAGCATCGACGAGCGTGTAGCCGCCATCGTCGATCCAGCGGCGGATGCGCGCCTCATCGGCGTAATCGGTGGAGAGGGTGAGCGTGGTGCTGGCGATGCGCTCCACGCGTTCGGCCTGCATGAGCGCGGTGGCGATGGCGTCCGTGTAGGCGCGCACGAGGCCGCCCGCGCCGAGCTTGACGCCGCCGAAGTAACGCACCACGGCGCCCAGCGTGCCGTCCAAGTCGTGATGGCGCAGCACCTCCAGAATGGGGCGGCCCGCCGTGCCGGAAGGCTCCCCGTCGTCGGACATGCCGGACTGGCCGCCCGCCAGAAGCGCCCAGCAGACGTGCGTGGCAGCGGGGTGCTCGGCGCGCAGGCGTGCAATGACGTCCATGGCGGCCGCCCGGTCTTCTACCGGCACGGCCAATCCGATAAAGCGGCTTTTCTTGATTTCCAGCTCGGCCGAAACCGGCGCGCGCAGCGCGCGTCGGCACGCGCGGGTCAGGCGAGGAGGGCGGCTACGAGATCCGTCGCCCGGCCGCCTGGCGATTCGAACTTGAGCGACGCCTCGGTGTGCGCCATGTGCTCTTCCATCAGGGCGATGGCGCCGTCCACGTCGCCGCGCTTGGCGGCATCCAGCAGGGCCGTGTGCTCCTCCGACGAGCGCACGGCGTCGTAGGTCGACTGGTACATCATCGTGATGACCGAACTGCGCGCGGAAAGCTCGTACAGCATCTCCTTGAGCACGCTGTTGCCGACCACGTCCGCCATCAGAAGGTGGAAGTCGGCCATCAGGCGATTGCGACGCGGCACGTCCGACAGGTCGCCGCTGGCTGCCACCTTGTGCTCTTCGGCCAGGTGCTTCTCCAGCCGCTTGTAATCGGCGGGCGTCGCTTTGGCGATGAACTCGCGCACCAGCGCAACCTCCAGCACGCGGCGCACTGCAAAGACTTCGCGCGCCTCGGTCTCATCCGGTTTGGCGACGAACGCACCGCGATCCGGCTCCATGCGGATCAGCTTGTCCTTGGCCAGCATCAGCAGCGCCGCGCGAATCTTGGTACGGCTGACGTGGTAGACCCGCGCCAGCGCCTCTTCGCGCAGCTTGGTGCCCGGCGGCAGCCGATGCGCGACGATCGCCTGGGCGATGTCATCGGCAATGCCTTCGGAGGAGATGTCGGCGGCGGTGGTTTCAGTCATGGCGCCGATTTTACCGCCGTCCGACAGCAGCGCCGCTTCAGGCATGCGGCAGCGTGTGGGCGGCCTGTGCAGCCACGCCGTGGCCATGCGGAATCGCTTCGCCTTCTTCGGTGATGTCGATCTTGCCGTCGAGCACTGCATTGGCACGCACGCGGTCGATGTCTTTCTCCCACGCGGCGATGACCACCGTGGCGACGCAGTTGCCGATCAGGTTGCCCAGCGCACGGGCAATGCCGATGAACCAGTCGACGGAGAGCACCAGCACCAGGCCGATCGCCGGAATGGCCGGAATGACCGACAGCGTGGCCGCCAGAATCACGATGGCCGAACCCGGAATGCCGTGCGCCCCCTTGGAGGTGACGAGCGCCACGCCCAGGATCAGCAGCAGATCCTGCAGCGCCAGCGGCGTGTTGGTTGCCTGTGCGATAAACACGGCGGCCAGCGTCAGGTAGATCGAAAACGCATCGAGGTTGAACGAGTAGCCCGTCGGGATGACGAGGCCGACCACGGAGCGCTTGATGCCCATCTTCTCCAGCTTGTTCATGATGGACGGCAGCACCGCGTCGGACGATGCCGTGCCCAGCACCACCAGCAGTTCGGCGCGCAGGAAGCGGATCAGCTTGAAGATGTTGAAGCCCGCCACGCGCAGGATGGTCCCGAGCACCACAAACACGAACAGCGCCACGGCTGCATAGAACAGCAGCACCAGGAAGCCAAGCTGCTTGAGCGAGCCCGCGCCGTACTTGCCGACGGTGAACGCCACCGCGCCCAGTACGCCCAGCGGTGCCAGGCGGATGATCACGGCCATCATGCGGAACAGCACATGCGAGAGCTGATCGATCAGGTTGACCAGCGGCTTGGTCCGCTCACCCAGCAGCGACAGCGAGCAACCGAACAGGATCGACACCAGCAGCACCTGCAGGATGTCGCCCTTCACAAAGCCGCTGACGAACGTATCGGGAATCAGCTTGAGGAAGAACGCTGCCACGCCGGTCGATTCCACCTGCTTGGCGGTGGTCATGTACGACGCCATGGCCGCCGGATCGAGCGATTTCGGATCCACATTCATGCCGTGGCCCGGCCCGAACACATAGGCCAGCGCAATGCCCAGCGCGAGGGCGATCGTCGTGACGATCTCGAAGTAGATGACGGCCTTGCCGCCCACGCGCCCGACTTTCTTCAGCTCGCCGGCGCCGCAGATCCCGACCACCACCACCGAGAAGACGATCGGCGCGATCAGCATCTTGATCAGCTTCAGGAAACCATCACCGAGCGGCTGCAGCTTCTGCGCAAATTCGGGCGCCCAGATGCCCAGCGCGATGCCGACCGCCAGGGCGATCAAAACCTGCCCGAACAACGGGCGCGTAAAGCGTTGCATGGTGAATCCTCCTTTGGATTACTGGTGTCTCAAGCCCCGCTCAATCGTCTGATTTGGTGTGCTGCGATTGTCGTCAGGGCTTTGTTTCGCTCACTGCAGTGCAACAAATTGTCGCGGTGAATTGTTGAGCGTTGACGGCATCATAGGCGATCCAATTTTTGTATGCAATTTTTGAATTCACATGCTAGGATCGGTTCATGCAGTCCCGCGAAGCCTTGTGGTTCCGCCATCTACGCTGCACTTCCGGCGTTCCCATCGCCACAGTTTCGAGTGTTCTTACTCGCTGTTTTTGTTCGATGGGCCGGCCGTATAACATCCAGAGACAAATACCAAGGAGTTCCACATGGCGATGCCTACGCTCGATCCGAACGCGCCGGATTTCACGCGCCGATATCCGAACCTGGCGGATCCTCGCCTTGGCGCAGAGGCCACGTTCGCGACCGACGAATTCTTTGCGCCCAAAGACCGCATGCTCAACCCGGAGCCGGCGGTGTTCATTCCCGGCAAGTACGACGACCACGGCAAGTGGATGGATGGCTGGGAAACGCGCCGTCGCCGCAACGGCGGCTATGACCACTGCATCGTCCGCCTGGCCCGCCCGGGCGTGGTGAAGGGTGTCGATATCGACACCAGCCACTTCACCGGCAACTTCCCGCCGGCCGCTTCCATTGAGGCCGCCTATCTGCCGGATGGCGAGCCGACCGATGCCACGCAGTGGACTGAAATCGTTCCGTCGACCACGCTGCAAGGCAACAGCCACGCCTACGTGGCCGTGACGAGCCCGCAAGCCTTCACGCACCTGCGCCTGAACATCTTCCCGGACGGCGGCATCGCGCGTTTGCGCGTGTACGGCCAGCCGCAAGTCGACTGGAAGGGCGCAGACCGCACCAAGCTGTTCGACCTGGCGGCCATGGAAAACGGCGCCTATGTGGTCGAAGCCAACAACGAACACTTCGGGCCGGCCTCGCGCATGCTGATGCCGGGCCGTGGCGTGAACATGGGCGACGGCTGGGAAACGCGCCGCCGCCGCGAGCCAGGCAACGACTGGTGCGTGATCGCCCTGGCCAACCCGGGCCGCATCCGCAAGATCGAAGTCGATACGGCGCACTTCAAGGGCAACTTTGCTGACCGCGTTTCCATCCAGGCCGCGCGCGTGGTGGGCGGCACCGACAGCTCGCTGAAGACGCAAGCGATGTTCTGGCAAACGCTGCTGCCCGAGCAGAAGCTGCAGATGGATCTGCAGCACTACTACGAAGCGGAAATCGCCGACCTGGGCATCGTCACGCACGTGCGCTTCAACATGTTCCCGGACGGCGGCGTGTCGCGTCTGCGCCTGTGGGGGTGCTCGAATGAGCCAAGAGACCGCCGCACGCATTGCGCTGACCATCGAACCGCTCACGCGCGAAGCCTTCGCGCCGTTCGGCGACGTGATCGAGCTGGAAGGGGCCAAGCAATTCCCCATCAACCAGGGCACGACCATCCGCTTTCATGACCTCGCCAATGTCGATGTGGGCGAGGGCGGCCGCCCGCTGATCAGCCTGTTCCGTGGCCAGCCGCGTACGCTGCCGTTCGAGGTGAAGATGCTGGAGCGCCACCCGCGTGGCAGCCAGGCCTTCATCCCGCAGAACGACAAGCCGTATCTGGTGGTCGTGGCGCCGGCCGGCGAGCTGGATCCGTCGAAGTTGCGCGCGTTCGTCTCGCGCGGCTGGCAAGGCGTGAACTACGCGCGCGGCGTGTGGCATCACCCGCTGCTGGCCCTGGGCGAGGTCAGCGATTTCATCGTCGTCGACCGCGGTGGCGAAGGCCACAACTGCGACGAGCAAGACCTGGCCGAATCGGTGTGGTTGACCGCCGAGGCCATGCAGGCTGCGCTGTAAGCATCGCGTCCCCGGTGCCGATCCTGAGCCCCCGCACAACGGGGCTCAGTCACTTTCAATCTCCGTCCCACCACCGTCAGCGAGACATCGACATGACCCAGGCCCAACTTGCCAACCCCGGCATCGATGCGGACATCCGCGCATTCGTCGAAGCCGCGCATGCGCAGCAGATTGATTTCTTGCGCGAGCTGGTGACAGTGCCGTCGGACAACCCGTCCGGCGATTGCGCCCCGCATGCTTCGCGCGCCAAGGCGCTGCTGGAGGCGCTGGGCCTGACGGTGGAGGCGCATGCCGTGCCCCAGGCGCAGGTGCGTGCCGCTGGCATGGTCAGCGCCACCAACCTGATCGTGCGGCACACCTTCGGGAGCGGCGGCCCCACGGTCGCCATGAACGCGCACGGCGATGTCGTGCCGCCTGGCCTTGGCTGGACGCACGATCCATACGGCGGCGAGATCGTCGAGACCGAACACGGCCCGACCATGTTCGGCCGCGGCGTGGCGGTGTCCAAGTCGGACTTCGCCACCTACACGTGGGCGCTGCTTGCGCTGATCGAAGCGGAAAAGCGCGGTGCCAAACTCAACGGCACGGTCGAACTGCACTTCACATACGACGAGGAAACCGGCGGCGACATCGGCCCCAGGTGGCTGCTGGATCAAGGTTTGAGCAAGCCCGATTACGCCATCTCCGCCGGCTTTGCGTACGGCATCACCTCGGCGCACAACGGTTGCCTGCACGTGCAGGTGACGGTGCGCGGCAAGCAGGCACACGCGGCCATGCCGCATACGGGCATCGACGCCATCGAGGCGGCCACGCATATCCTGCAGGCCGTGTATGCCTATCGCGCAGAACTCGCCACGCGCAAATCCGCCGTGCCGGGCATCGACCACGCAACGCTCAACGTCGGGTTGATCCAGGGCGGCATCAATACCAACGTGGTGCCCGATCTGGTGACGTTCCGCGTGGACCGCCGGATGATTCCTGAAGAAGCCGGGCGCGATGCAGAAGGCGAACTGCGCGCGGTGATCGAGCGTGCTGCGGCGGAACGGCCCGGGATCGAGGTTTCGGTCGAACGCATTTTGCTGGCGGAGCCGCTTGCCGAACTGCCGGGCGTGGACGCGCTGATTGGCGCGTTGCGACGGAATGCGTTGGCGGTGTTTGGGGGCGATGTGCCGGTGCATGGCGTGCCGCTGTATACCGATGCGCGGCATTACACGGCGCATGGCGTGCCGACAGTTCTGTATGGCGCGGGCCCGCGGACGTTGATGGAGGCGCGTGGGCACAACACGGATGAGAACCTGCGGTTGAATGATTTGCGGGGCGCGACTGTGGTGGTGGGGTGTGCTGTGGGGGAGTTGTTGGGCGGGTGATTTGGGGGTGTTTTGGTTTTTGCCTTGGTGGTCCACCTCCCTTTCGTTCCCTGCCGGGACCGACTCACTTTTCTTTGTCTTGCCAAAGAAAAGTAAGCAAAAGAAAGGCGCGCCCGAGATGGCGACTTCCCCTTGAATTTGTGTGACCGTGCGGGGAAGGAGGCAAACTCGCTGCGCTCAGACAGCCTCCTTCCTTGATCCGCCCGCTCACAAAAATTCAAGGCGCCATCAAGGGCTCAACGTCAAAAGAAAAAGGCCAACCCGTCGCGAGGTTGGCCTTTGTCGTTTCGGCTTGCGCCCAGAGTGTTTGGCTTTGTCCGTTGACTTTCTCTGCCCTAGATGGCGCCTTCAATTTTTGTAAGCGGGCGGAAAAAAGGCGGGGAACTGTCTGAGCGAAGCGAGTTTTCCCCGCCTCCGCCCGGTTATGAAAATTGAAGGAGTCTTTCGCCATCTCGGGCGCGCATTTCTTTGCTTACTTTCTTTGGGCAAGACCAAAGAAAGTGAGTCAGCCCCGGCAGGGGATGAAACAAGGGATGCACCACAAAAAACAAAAAGCACGAATCCCCCCACAGCCAACAACGAACCCCCCACCCAACCCCCACCCCTTAAGATTGCAACACACCCCATCAAGCCAACACAAAAGCCCAAAAACCATGCAGATCTACCACAACCCCCGCTGCTCCAAATCCCGCACGGCCCTCGAACAAGCCCAATCCTTCGTCGCAAAAAACGGCGAACAACTTGAGGTCATCGAATACCTGACCACGCCACCCACGCTGGCCGACCTCAAACAGCTCGCAGCGCAACTCGACACCCCGCTGCGCAGCCTGATCCGCGAAAACGAAGACGAATACGCGCAGCTCAATCTGGCCGATGCATCCGACGACGCGCTGCTCAAGGCCATCGCGGCCCACCCGAAGCTGCTGCAGCGCCCGGTGCTCGTGCGCAACGGCCGCGCCGTCATCGGCCGCACGCCTGAAGCGCTTGAGGCGTTCCTGAAGTAATTCACCGCGCCCCACAAAGTTGAACGGCCTGCCGATTTCCATCGGACAGGCCGTTCAGGGTGGCCGTATCTCGCTCTGCGCGAGGGCCGGGGCTGCGTCCGTCAAGACGCGCAAGGGCACCGGTTTATTCCAGGCCCATCCATCGGGCCATTTCTGACCCGAAACCAACTGCCAGCAGGGCGGCAAGCACCACTGCCAGCGCCGCCGCGGTCGAGACCATGGCGACCTTCATGACGTCTGCGTCGTGGTGCGCGTTGCTGTGCGTGTGATGCAACTGATGCAGGTGCTGCGCACGCATGCTCAACGGAACCGCCTTCGCAGATGATTTGCGATGCCAATGCAAGCGCTCCGTCATCGCTCGCAAGTGTTGCGTGTCAAACGCGTCACGGGAAAATCGCATCGCGGTACCTCCCGTTGTTGGCTGATAGCCGACGCCGGCACGCACCGGCGTCGGGGGCACGTGCGGCCCGAAAACGATACGGCAAGCAAATGGCGTATGCGAGTGGCTTTGCTTGTCGGCGCCGGGTGGCGCAGTCGTCTGGTCGCTCGCACAAGCCCAGCGTAGACGGGGGTTTGCGAGCCCGCAAGTTGCGTTGCGGCATGGTGCGCGCATCACGCGGGCAAAAGGCAAACCGCGTGCGGGTCTTCACCGAATGCGCGCGAAATGCGTGACGCGTCCGGCGCTCAATCCTGAGCAGATTGCTGGGACACTTGTGCGGCGGCGCGCTCGGCTTCGCGCTTGCGCAACTCGGCGAGCATGTTGCAGAAGAGGGCGCCTTGCTCTTTCGCGTCATCCAGCGCGATATGCGTATGCGGCAGCGGGTCGTGCCAGTGCTCGGGAAAAGCCGCTTTGACGTTGCGCCGATACGGCATGCCAGTCAGCGCAAAGGCCAGCGTCTTGATGTCGAGCGCCGCCCAGCCAAACGGCGAGCGCCCGGCAAAACGCATCATGTACCAGAACATGAACGTGAAATCGAAGCCCGCCGGAAACGCCACGAACACCGGCTTGCCGGGCAGCCTCTCAACCCATTCCACGTAGCGCGGCAGGGCCACCTCGGGCGCCTCCAGATTGGCGCGGCATGCGGCCCACGCCTCGGGCTGCGTCTTCCACCATTGCATCTGGACCGGATGGCCCTCGGCGCCGGGCAGCGTCTCCAGGTTCGCTTCAAAGGTGCCGACGAGCGTCTTGTCGGCCAGGTACGCCGCGCTCGCAAAGCTCAACATCGAGTGCGGTCCGGGGATGGGGCCGTCGGCCTCGATGTCGGTGCTGACGTAGATTTCGGGCCGCGTGTCGGGCGGCTGGTTGCCGCGCTTGCGGCGCGGTTTGTCAGCGGGTGCGACAGGTGCGGCTGGCGCGGTGTCGGCGAAGGTGTCGTCGCTGTCGTTGGTGTTTGCGCTCATGCCGAGCCTTCGTTGGCAAACAGACGATCAGCGACGTACGGGTTGCTGGCCCGCTCATCGCCAAAGGTCGAGACCGGTCCATGGCCCGGCACAAACGTGACGTCGTCGCCCAGCGGCCAGAGCTTCGTGCGGATTGCGTTGATCAGGTCTGCATGGTTGCCGCGCGGGAAATCCGTGCGGCCGATCGACCCCGCAAACAACACATCGCCCACGATGGCGACGCGGTCTTCCGGGCTGAAGAACACCACGTGGCCGGGCGTGTGGCCCGGGCAGTGGAATACCTGCAACGTGCGGCCGGCGGCTTCGACGGTGTCGCCGTCTTCCAGCCAGCGGTCGGGCACGAAGGCCTTGGAAGGCGGAAATCCAAAGCGTTGGCTCTGCATCGGCAACTGGTCGATCCAGAACGCCTCGTCCTTCTGCGGCCCTTCGATGGGCACGCCAAGCTGCGTGCGCAGCGCATCGGCGGCGGCGCAGTGGTCGACGTGGCCATGCGTGAGCAGGATCTTTTCGATGCGGGCGCCGTGCTGCTCGGCGGCAGCGAGGATGCGCTCGATATCGCCGCCCGGGTCGGTGACGGCGGCCGTGCCATCGTCGCCAATCAGCAGCGTGCAGTTCTGTTCAAACGGCGTAACGGGGACGACAACGACTTTCATGTGATCTTGTGTGCACATTTGCACATAGCAGGGATAACCCGATTGTATCGGCCCGAGCCCGCGCCAGCACTGGGCTCGCGGGGTGTGCTGTTACATCGGAAAGAAAATATTACAAAATTGGCGCGAGATGACAGCATGATGTGATCGTTTTAATAGGAAATGTAAATAAACGATCGAAGCATGCATGTTAGACTCGCGGCCATGCTTAAGTTGACCCACCTCAATTCCAGCCGTTCGGCCGGCCGCACGCTGCGTGCCTGGCTCACGCATGGCACCACGCTGCTGGTGCTGGCGGGCTGTGCCGCCGTTCCCGGCGAGCCGCCCGCGGGTGGACAATCCGGCCTCCAGGCCAGCAAGCCCGCCGCGCCCGCGGTGAAGGTGGCGGACCCGCGCGACAACCCCGATGCCTGGGGCACGCTGTCGTTCCGTGGCACCCAGGATTCGAGCAGCCTGAAGCTGGACGAGAACACCGATACGAGCCCCGGCCTGCGCGCCGACCTCGGCACGTTTGAGCAGCGCGGCCTGGCCTCGTGGTACGGCCGCGGCTTCCACGGCCGCCGCACCGCCAGCGGCGAGCGCTTCGATATGAATGCCTTCACGGTGGCGCATCCGTCGCTGCCGCTGCAAAGCTGGGTGCTGGTGCGCAACCTGTCCAACGACCGCGTGGTCGTGGCCAAGGTGACGGATCGCGGCCCGTACCACGGCAAGCGCATCCTCGACATGTCGTACGCCGCTGCCAAGCGCCTCGACTTCGTCAAGCGTGGTTCGACGCAGGTGGAAATCCGCCGACTGTCGCGCGCTGAAGTTGAAGCGCTGCGCCCTGAGCTGACGCAAACCGATGTCGCCAGCAACGATGGCGATGCCGATGTGGGCGGTGATGAACCAGCACCGGCCAAGAAGAAAGCCACCCAGCGCCGCGCCAAACGCCGCTGATCCGCTGATCCGGCCGCTTCCTGCTTCAGTCCTTCCCTTCGTTTTTCAACGCCAGCGCGCTCTGATACAGCGTGTCGACCGAAGCGCCCGTAATGGCGCCGGCCAGCTTGGCTGCACGCTTGGCAGGCAACTCGGCCAACAGCAGACGCAACACCTGGTCTGCCGCCATGGCGGTCGGCGCCGCGTCCTGCGCGCCCGCGCCTTCCACCACCAGCACGAATTCGCCCTTGCCGTGCGAGGCGTCGGCGGCAAGCCATGCCGGTGCGTCCGCAGCGGGCAGCACGACGATCTGCTCGAACAGCTTGGTCAACTCCCGGCCAATGAGGATGCGTCGCGCGCTCAGGTGTTCCGCCAACGCGGCAAGCGTGGCCTCGATGCGATGCGGCGCCTCGTACAGAACCCACGCCGGGCCGTGCGCGGCCCATTGGCGGATGGCCGCGTCGCGTTGCCCCGCCTTGGGCGGCAGGAAGCCGACAAAGGTGAACAGCCCCCAGACGTGTCGAGCAATTCCCCGGCGGCCGAAAGCGCCGTCACCACCGCGCTTGCGCCCGGCAGCGGGATCACGCGCTGGCCCGCCGCACGCACCGCCTCGACAATCCGCGAACCCGGGTCCGACACGCCGGGCGTGCCCGCATCAGACACATACGCGATGCGCTCGCCCTGCGCCAGCCGCGCGACGATGCGCGCAGCGGCCTCGCGCTCGTTGTGCTCGTGCGCCGCGAGCATCGGCCGCGACAGCCCCAGCCGATTGAGCAATTGCCCGGTGTTGCGCGTGTCTTCGCAGGCCACTGCGTCGACAAGGCCGAGCACGTAGCGCGCCCGCAGCGACACGTCGGCCGCGTTCCCGATGGGGGTGGCCACCACATATAATGCGCCGGCGGGATAGTGCTGGTCGTGCGCCAGCAGGGTCCAGTCAGGATCACTCACGAGAACTTCTCTCAGTCACTTGGTTCAAACCACACATGCATGCGCCGCAGCCCATCACAGCCGCCACCGGTGAAGCCGGTGAAGACCGCGCGCTGCGCTACTTGCAGGCGCGCGGGTTGGCCGTGGTCAGCCGCAATTATCGCTGCAAGGGCGGTGAAATCGATCTGGTGATGCGCGATGCGGCCGGCGCGCTGGTGTTCGTTGAAGTGCGTGCCCGCGTGGCGCGTTCCACGCAGCGCTTCGGCGGAGCGGCCGCGAGTGTCACGCCCGCCAAGCAACGCCGCCTGATTGCCGCGGCTGAAGATTTTCTCGCGCGGCAGGTTGAAGATGTGCCGGCCTGCCGCTTTGACGTCATTGCCATCGACGGTGCGCGTATCGAATGGATGCGCGATGCCTTCGGCGTTGATGCGTAAATCCGCATCAGCCTCGCTCTTCTTTCTTCTGCACTTCATTCAAGGACAGCATGAAACCCTCGTCGCCTACGTTTGCCCGTTTCCGTCGCACGGTCACGCGCACCGCCGTGCTGGCCGCCCTGGCCGGCGTTACCGCAACGCAGTTGACCGCCTGCTTCCCGCTGTTTGCGGGCGCCGTGGCCGGCGGCGTGGCACTCGCCACCGACCGTCGCCCGACCGCCACCCAGACCATCGACCGCGGCCTGCAGATGGAAGCCGAGAACACGCTGATCTCGCGCTACGACGGCCGCGCCCACGTCAACGTGACGGTCTACAACCGCAAGGTCCTGCTGACCGGCGAAGCCGGCACCGAGCAGACCAAGCAGGAGATCGGCCAATACGCGCAGAAGCTGCAGAACGCGCGCGAGGTCGTCAACGAGATCGTCGTGACGCCGGTGTCGAGCACGTTCGGCTCGCGCACCAATGACACGTACATCACCACCAAGGTGAAGAGCGTGCTGGCCGGCACGGAAGGCGTGCCCTGGAACTCCATCAAGGTGACGACCGAAGCGCAGACCGTCTTCCTGATGGGCGTGGTGACCGAGGCCGAAGGCAACAAGGCCACCGAAGCCGTGCGCACCGTGAGCGGCGTCAACAAGGTCGTGAAGGTGTTCGACTACGTGACCGAAGACGAGCGCAAGCGCCTGGACGCCAATGCCACGTCGACCAACCCGTCGACCGCGCCTGATGCGGCGCAAGGCACGCCGGCACCGGTGCAAGGCACACCGACGGCCACGCAGGCACCGGCACCCGTCACTTCGGCCTCGCCGGGCGTGACCGTCTCGCCGACCAACTCGCCCGCGCTGCCGCCGGGCAAACAACTGCCGTAAGCCGTCTCGACGACATCGCAACGCAAGAAACGCAGCCACCGCGCTGCGTTTTTTGTTGGCTGCACGCATCACAAGGCACATGGCTGGCGGTGCGTGTTAGCGTATGACGCTTCCGCGACTTCGCTGCCCCCCGATGCCCGTCGTCCACCGCCTTGCCGCCGCAGCGTTGCTTGCGGCGCTGCTGACGGCCCCCGCGCCCACTGTGGCCCATGCGGCCGATCTTCCCCCCACCAATCTGCAGGCCCGCACCTGGGCTGCCACGTGCGCCAGCTGCCATCACGCCGATACCGCGCCCGGCGCCAAGCTCGCCGCGCAGACGCTGCCGCCGCTGGCCGGCCGCTCGCAGGCCGAGTTGATGGACGCAATGCAGGCCTTCCGCAGCGGCGCGCGCCCTCCACGGTGATGGGCCAGATTGCCCGCGGTTATGACGATGCGCAGATCGCCGCCATTGCCGGCTGGCTGTCACGCCAACCGCAGGAGGCGCCATGAGCGATTGGTCGCGCAAGGATCGGCGCGCACTTTTGCGCGCGCTCGGGGCAACCGCGCTGGCCGGGCCGCTGGCCGCGTGTGCATCGCTGTCGGGCGTGCGCAATGCGCGCGTGGTGGTGGTGGGCGGCGGCTATGGCGGCGCAACGGCAGCCAAGTACGTGCGCGTGTTTTCCGGCGGCCGTGTCGATGTGACGCTGATTGAGCCGAACGCCGCGTTCGTCTCGTGCCCGCTGTCGAACCTCGTGCTGTCGGGCGACCGCGACATGGCGTCGATCACCGTGCCATACGACGCGCTGGTCGAGCGCCACGGCGTGCGCCGGGTGCGCGACCGCGCCTCGGCCATCGATGCCGGCGCCAAACAGGTGCGGCTGGCCGGCGGCGGCACGCTTGATTACGACCGGCTGATCCTCTCGCCGGGCATCGACTTCGTGCCGGGGGCGATTCCCGGTCTCGCCAATGCGGCCACCGCCGCGCAAGCGCCGCACGCCTGGAAAGCCGGCACGCAAACGCTGGCGCTGCGCCATCGGCTCGAAGCCATGCCCAACGGCGGCACGGTGGCGATCAGCATTCCGCTCGCGCCATACCGCTGCCCGCCCGCGCCGTACGAGCGTGCGTGCCTGATCGCCAACTGGCTGCAGCGCGCCAAGCCGGATTCCCGCGTGCTCATTCTCGATGCCAACGACGACGTCACATCCAAGGGCGCGCTATTCAAGCGCGTCTGGGCCGAGCGCTATCCGCAGCACATTGAATATCGCCCGCAATACAACGCCGTCGACATCGATGCCAGGGGCCGCGTGCTCAAGTTCGATGTGCAGGACGACGTGCAGGCCGATGTCGTCAACCTGATCCCGCCGCAGCGCGCCGGAGCGATTGCCGTGCAGGCCGGGCTGGCGACGGCCAACGGGCGCTGGTGCGAAGTGGATTTCCTGTCGTTTGAATCGAAGGTGGCGGCGGGCGTGCATGTGATTGGCGATGCCATCCAGACCGCGCCGCTGATGCCCAAGTCGGGCCACATGGCCAACCAGCACGGCAAGGTGGCCGCCGCCGCCGTGGTGGCGATGCTCGCCGGCCACGCGCCTGATGCGTCCCCGCTGTATACGAACACCTGCTACAGCTTTGCCACGCCCGACGAGGCCATGCACGTGGCAACCGTCCACCGCTACGACGCGGCCGAGCACACCATGGTGACGGTGCCCGGCGCCGGTGGGCTGTCCGATGCACCTTCGGCCGCCGAGGGCAAGCTGGCGCAAGGCTGGAGCCGCGCCATCTGGTCGGACATGCTGGGCTGAGCAAGGCAAGGCCGAGGCGCCCGGCACAAACAATGCGCAAGATTGTGCAAGTCGCCTAAGCGGCCGGCGCCTACAGTGCGTCATGTGGCCGCACGGGCGGCCGTCCGAACCTTCCGATCATCATGTCTCCCAAGGATCTGCTGCTGGCCCTGACCGTTGTGCTGGTGTGGGGCGTCAACTTTGTCGTCATCAAGGTGGGCCTGTACGGCGTGCCGCCCATGCTGCTGGGTGCGCTGCGCTTCGCGCTGGTCGCGTTCCCGGCCGTGCTCTTCGTGCCGCGCCCCAAGATCGCGCTCAAGTGGCTGGTGGCTTACGGCGCCACCATCAGCTTCGGGCAGTTCGCGTTCCTGTTCTCGGCCATGTACGTGGGCATGCCGGCGGGGCTGGCCTCGCTGGTGCTGCAGTCGCAGGCGTTCTTTACGCTGGCGATTGCCGCCATCGTGCTGCGCGAGCCGATCCGCTGGTTCCACCTGGCCGGCATGGCGGTGGCCGCGGGCGGGCTGGCCGTCATCGGCATGGCGGGCGGCGGCTCGGTCACGGGCATGACCACCGCCGGCTTCTTGCTGACGCTGTGCGCGGCGTTTTCTTGGGCCAGCGGCAACATCGTCACCAAGCGCGTCGGACCGGTAAATGTGGTGAGCCTGGTGGTGTGGGGCGCCGTCATTCCGCCGGTTCCGTTCTTCCTGCTGTCGTACTGGCTGGAGGGGCCGGAGCAGATTGCGCACAGCCTAGCGAACATCAGCGCGTCGAGCATCGGCGCGATCGTCTACCTGTCCTTTGGCGCCACCATCTTCGGCTACAGCCTGTGGAGCCGCCTGCTGGCGCGGTATGCGGCCAGCCAGGTTGCGCCGCTCACGCTGCTGGTGCCGGTGGTGGGGCTGGTATCGGCGGCCGTGCTGCTGGGCGAGCGCCTGGTGCCCGCCCAATGGCTGGGCGGCGCGGTGGTGATGGCGGGGCTGCTGCTCAACGTGTTTGGCGGCCGGCTGGCCGCGCGGCGGGCGATGGCCTGACGCCACACCCCCATCAGCAACAAGCGCCCGGGCCGGAAGGTACCGGGCGTTTTGCTGTGGGCGCGACATAGGATTTGGCCCGTTTCGGGCACAATACCGGGTCCGATTCCCGCCATTTCGCCCGCACACGCATGCGGGCAGCCTCGTCTTCTGGAGACCACATGAAGTTCGCCCCCACGCTCGCCGCTGCGGCGGTGCTGGCCGGCCTGGCGCTGTCCGCCACGCCCGCGCTGGCCGCCGTTGACGCCGCCCGCGCCTTGTCCATCGCCAACCAGAACGCCTGCATGGGCTGCCACGCCGTCGACCGCAAGCTCGTCGGCCCGGCCTACCAGGACGTTGCCGCCAAGTACAAGGGCGATGCCGGCGCACAAGCCAAGCTCATCAAGAAGGTGCGCGAGGGCGGCATGGGCAACTGGGGCCAGATCCCGATGCCGGCCAATCCGAAGATTGCCGATGCCGATCTGAAAACCGTGATCGACTGGGTGCTCGCAGGCGCCCCGGCCAAGTGAGGAACGGACGATGAACGACGCAATCAACCTGGGCCGCCGTGACGTGCTGCGTGCCGGCGCCATGATGGCGCTGCTGGTGTCTGCCGGCATTGCCACGCCGGCCCAGGCGGCCGAATGGAACAAGGCCGCCTTTGCCGTGAAGGGCGTGAACGACGTGCTTAAGCAACTGGGCGGCGGCGCGGTCGACAAGGGCGGCGCCGGCATCCAGCTCACCGCACCGGACATTGCCGAAAACGGCGCCGTGGTGCCGCTGGTCGTGACGAGCACGCTGCCGGGCACCGACCTCATCGCCATCCTGGTCGAAAAGAACCCGAACACGCTGGCCGCTACGTTCGCCATTCCGGCCGGCACCGACCCGTTTGTCAGCACGCGCGTGAAGATGGGCGAGACGTCAACGGTCTACGCCGCCGTGCGCGCCAACGGCAAATGGGTGCTGGCGAGCAAGGAAGTGAAGGTCACCCTTGGTGGCTGCGGCGGTTAAACCTCAGGAGAACACACCATGGCAGACCCGATGCGCATTCGCGCGATGGAAAACGGCGGCACCACCGACGTGAAGATCCTGATGAAGCACGACATGGAAACCGGCCAGCGCAAAGACGCGTCCGGCAAGGTCGTGCCCGCCTGGCACATCACCAACGTGACGGTGCAGCACAGCGGCAAGACGGTGCTCGACGCACAGTTCGGCCCGGCCGTTTCGAAAGATCCGTTCCTCAATTTCAAGTTCAAGGGCGGCGCCAAGGGCGACAAGGTGACGGTCACGTGGGTGGACAACCACGGCGACAAGCGCACCGACGAAACGTCGATCCAGTAAGCGCCAGGAGGCCCACATGCGACGCAGCTTCTTTCGTGTGACCGCCGCGCTGGCGGCCTTGGGCGTAGCCGGCAAGGCCGCTGCCCAGAACGCCCCGCGCGCGGGCGGCGCCGGTGCCCGCTACAAGGTGGTCTACCAGCTGAGCGAAGGCATCGACCAGGCCGTGCGCGCCATCGGCAACCTGCGCAACCACCTGAACGGCGCACCCGGCACGAAGATCGTGGTGGTGGCGCTGGGCCACGGCATTGATTTCCTCGTTGAAGGTGCCAAGGACGCGCAGGGCCGCACCTTCGATGCGCCCGTGGCGGCGCTTGCCAGCATGGGCGTGGAGTTTCGCGTGTGCCATAACTCGCTGATGGCCTTCAAGGTGCCAGAAGACAAGCTGCTGCTCGAAACCAAGGTGGTGCCGGCCGGCGTGGTGGAAATCACCCGCTTGCAGCAGGAAGAAGGTTTCGCCTATATCAAACCGTAGGCGACCCACGGAGGGGACCGTGAAACACAAGACATGGACGATGGTGCTGGCTGCGGCGTGGGTTGCTGGCAGCGCCGTCATGGCATCCGCGCAGGACGCCAAGGACAGCACCGCCGCCGGCATCGCGCAGTACCGCGAGATGCTGGCCGACGGCAACCCGGCCGAACTCTGGGAAGCCGCCGGAGAAGAACTCTGGAAGAAGCCCGCCGGCCCCAAGCAGGCCTCGCTTGAAGCGTGCGACCTGGGCCTGGGCCCCGGCGTGGTGAAGGGCGCCTACGCCAAGCTGCCGCGCTACTTCAAAGACACCGGCCGCGTGATGGACGCCGAACAGCGCCTCATGCATTGCCGCATGACGCTGCAAGGGCTGACCAAGGAAGAGGCATCGGCCCGCCCGTTCTCGTCGCCCGGCAAGGCGTCGGACATTGAACGGCTGATGGCGTACGTGGCTTCGGAATCGCGCGGCGCGGCCATCGACATTCCGCTCGCCCACCCCGAAGAAAAGCGCGTGTACGAACTCGGCCGCCGCATGTTCTTCTACCGCGGCGGCGCGTACGACTTTGCCTGCGCCACGTGCCATGCCCAGCCGGGTTTGCGCATCCGCCTGCAGGAGCTGCCTGACTTGCTGACCGCCGACGGCGCGCGCTTTGCGTATTCCACCTGGCCGGGTTATCGCGTCTCGCAGGGCGAGGTACGCACGATGCAGCACCGCCTGTATGACTGCCTGCGCCAGCAGCGCTTTCCGGAACCGCTCTACGGCAGCGAGGTGATTACCGCGCTGGAGATGTTCCTTGCCCGCAACGCCAACGGCGGCAAGATGGACGCGCCGTCCATCAAACGATGACACGATGAGGCCACGCATGACCCGACTGACCCCATCGTTCTGACGGCACTCACATTGGCCCTGGCTGCGGGCACCGCGCACGCAGCCGACGCCGCCAAGGCCGTCACCCCGCCCAAGCCCGAAGCAAAGGCCGACGCGGCGCTCGCCAAGGTCATCCAGCAGAGCTTTGTCTCCAAGGGCCCGGCCACCGTGGAAGGCGTGACCGAGCGCGACGACGTGCAGAAGATCTGCAGCCAGTTTGCCGACCGCAATGCCGTGCCCGTTGCGGTTGCCAAGAAGCTGGAAGACGCGCAATTCAAGACCATCCATTACCCCGCAGACAACAAATGGCTGGGCGACTGGAAGGAAGGCGAGAAGACCGCGCAGAGCGGCCGCGGCATGCAGTTCTCCGACCCGGCCGGCGGCGCGAACGGCGCCAACTGCTACGCGTGCCACCGCTTGTCAAAAGACGAACTGTCCTACGGCACCATCGGCCCCTCGCTGTACCAGTACGGCAAGCTGCGTGGGGATTCGGAGGCGATCCTGCGCTACACGTGGGGCAAGATCTACAACTCCAACGCGTATGCGGCGTGCTCCAACATGCCGCGCTTCGGGCACAAGGGCATCCTCACCGAGCAGCAGATCCGCGACGTGATGGCGCTGTTGTTCGACCCGGCCTCGCCCGTGAACCAGTAACGCCATGCGTACGCTTCGACGGTTCCTGATGTGGGCGGCAGCGGCGATGGTGTTTGCCGCAAGCACCGCGCAGGCCGTCGAAGTGGGCGATGTGGTGGCGCTGCCCGACGTGCAATTGCTCGACGGCACGCGTGTGCCGGGCGATGCGTGGCGCGGGCACCCCGTCATCATCGCCACGTGGGCATCGTGGTGCCCGTTCTGCGCGCTGCAGAACCCACGCCTGCAAAAGCTCTACGACGCCACGCGCGGCACTGACCTGCGCATCCTCACCATCAGCATCGACGCCAACCCGCAGCTCGCGAAGGACTACGTCGCCAAGCGCGGCTTCACCTTCCCCGTAGCGATGGAAACCGACGCGCTGTGCGCCGCCACCGGCCCGCGCAAGGGCTTGCCCGAACTGCTCGTGCTCGACGCCAAGGGCCGCGTGGTGCGCAAGGAAGTCGGCGAGATGCTGGAAGACGACGTGGCCGACCTCGCACGCTACGCACACAGCCCCAAACAATGAACCGTCGCGAATTCGTTCAAGCCCTGGCGATTGCCGCAGCCGCCGGCCTGCGCCTGACCGACGCCCACGCTGATACGTTCAGCTACGACGCGCCGCGCTTTGGCAACGTCCACCTGCTGCACTTCACCGATTGCCACGCGCAGTTGCTGCCCATTGAATACCGCGAGCCCAGCGTCAACCTGGGCGTGGGGCAATGGGCCGGGCAGCCGCCGCATCTGGTCGGGCACGCGCTGCTCAAGCGGTACGGCATCGCGCCGGGCTCGCGCGCCGCGCACGCCTTTACGGCGCTCGACTTTACCGAGGCCGCCCGCCGCTACGGCCGCATGGGCGGCTTCGCGCATCTGGCCACGCTCATCAAGCGCCTGCGCGCCACGCGCCCGAATGCGCTGCTGCTGGACGGCGGCGACACCTGGCAGGGCTCCGCCACTGCACTGTGGACCAACGGCCAGGACATGGTCGACGCGGCCCTCGCGCTGGGCGTGGACGTCATGACCCCGCACTGGGAGATGACCTACGGCGCCGACCGCGTGCGCCACGTGGTCGATCACGACTTCAAGAACAAGGTCGCGTTTGTCGCGCAGAACATCCAGACCGCCGACTTTGGCGACCCGGTGTTCGACCCGTACGTGCTGCGCGAGCTGAACGGCGTGCCGGTCGCCATCATCGGGCAGGCGTTTCCGTACACGCCCATCGCCCACCCGGCCGATTTCACGCCCGACTGGACGTTCGGCATTCAGGAAGAACGGCTGCAGAAGATGATTGACGAGGCGCGCGGCAAGGGCGCCAAGGTGGTCGTGCTGCTGTCGCACAACGGCATGGATGTCGACCTGAAGCTCGCCTCGCGCGTGCGCGGGCTGGACGCCATCCTGGGCGGGCATACGCACGACGCGGTGCCCGCACCCGTCAAGGTCAGCAACCCGGGCGGCGTGACGCTCGTCACCAATGCGGGCGCCAACGGCAAGTTTGTCGGCGTGCTCGATCTGGATGTGCGCGGCGGCACCGTGCGCGACATCCGCTATACGCTGCTGCCCGTGTTTGCCGACCTGCTGCCGGCCGACCCCGCCATGACGGCGCTGATTGACCGCGTGCGCGCGCCGTACAAAGACAAGCTGGGCGAAACGCTCGCCACCAACCGCGGCCTGCTGTACCGGCGCGGCAACTTCAACGGCACGTTCGACCAGCTCATCGTTGATGGCCTGATGCACGCGCAGGGCGCCGAGATTGCCTTCTCGCCCGGCTTCCGCTGGGGCACCACGCTGCTGCCCGGCGAGGCCCTGACCATGGAAGCGCTGATGGCCCAGACCGCCATCACCTACCCGGCCACCACGCTGACCGAGATGACGGGCGCCACCATCAAGACCGTGCTGGAGGACGTGGCCGACAACCTGTTCAACCCAGACCCGTACTACCAGCAGGGCGGCGACATGGTGCGCACCGGCGGCCTGCGCTACACCATCGACCCGTTGAAGCCCATGGGCCAGCGCATTACCGACATGCGCCTGGGGCCGGGAAGCGGCAAGCCCATCGACGCCGACCGCCGCTACAAAGTGGCCGGCTGGGCCGCCGTATCGCCCGAAGCCCGCAAGGCCGGCGGGCGCCCCGTGTGGGACGTACTGGCCGACTGGCTGCGCGACCAGCGCGAAGTGACCGCAAGGCCGCTGAACACGCCGCGTATTGTGGGCATGGAGGGCAATCCGGGCATGGAAAACGCGGGTTGAACCCCGATTGAAAGGGCTCCGGAAATTCGGCTAAACTTTGTCGCCACGGGCCGATAGCTCAGCTGGGAGAGCGCCGCGTTCGCAATGCGGAGGTCGGGAGTTCGATCCTCCTTCGGTCCACCAAGTTACTGGCAGCGTTTGATGAGCGATGCCCCAAAAAACCCGCGAAGCGTTGAGCGTCGCGGGTTTTTTGTTGTCTGCATTGCCTAAATTCCGCCATTGCTACCCGTGTGCCGAGTGAGGGCAAATTCGGGAGCAAGAGGCCATTCCGGGCAGTTGTTGCAGTAGGGCGTGGTCGTCGTGGACAGCGGCGAGCGGATGCGCGACGTGAAGAAAGGAATCTTCAACCGTCGCCATCGTCTCTTTCCTATTGCAGTTTGGTGGCTGCCTTTTCGATTGCCTCTCCTACTCGCTCGTAGAGGAATTCAAACGAGCTAAGAATGATCGCTAGGCTCGGGCCGAGAGCAGGTATCGCGTGCGGCTGCCCCCAGCCGAACACGTAGAGCACCTTCATGTGTGCCAAACGTTCCGAGAAGACCGCTCCAGTTTGGGTGGGCAAACTCACTGAGGCTGCCGTATAAATGCATCAACCCAGGCACCGGTAACCGGCTATCAGTCTCTCGAATCGCTTCCATGACGTGGACAGAATCAGGGCTCTCCTCGTCGTTGCGTGACCCAACTACAACCTTCGCGACCCGTTTATACAAGGCCTTCACATCTCTCGTGCGTTCGAAAGTCTCCAAACTGCGTAACAGAAAGCCCAGTACCGCAGCCGATTCGAGCATTGATCGTGTGAGGACTGCGGCGCTGAGGTGCCGGCCGCTATCGATGAGCGGGATAGCGTCATCTGCGAGCGCGGAAACTCGATATAGCAACGATTCGCGAGCAACCAGCAAGTAGAAAATCGTCTTATGGCGAATCCCTTGACAGGTCGCGTCCACAGCATCCGGAAGGGCTGCCTTTAGTGCGGCGGCTATAACACGTGCTTCCTCAAGTGTTCCACTCTAAATCTGCCAATTGCACTCCCCCTTTTCTTAATGCCACGGCCGCTGTTGAAGTATTCGACGGCCAGTGTCTTACTCCGCCACTGATCCCAGTTCTGCAAAGATTGGCAGTGGCCAGACGCGAGGCTGCCAATGGAATCGATCGTCTTGGATGGGCTGATATGTCGCCGAGTCTGCCATGAGGGTGGGTGCGGGCGCCTGCAGTTTGTTTAGAACCTTGGCCACGCTATCGGGGCCCGTAACTGCGCCAACCACTGCATGATATACGGGGGTATGGCAATTTGCTGTGAGGCGAATCTCGGCAATCAGGAGAATGTTGTTGTTATCGCCCGCGCAGCATGTATTAAGCTCATACCCAATCCCAGGCGTTGGCTCTGGAATCGACCAGCGCCCTCCTATTATGTGCGATAGGTTGGATTTGATTCCGAGAATATACGGGACGCAAATTGGGTGAAAATCCTGCGGATCTAGTGTGCAGAGAATCTGTCCGTAGCCGATTTTAGCTATAAGCCTACCGAAGCTGTCAGGGATGTGTTTGAATTTTGCAGTAAGCCTACCTGGATATTTGCGCTCAAAGGCTTTTATCTTTTGATCATCAACAACGGCGCGAAACTGCCAACTACCTGATTGATCCACATCCTCGGGAAGGCCCAGAAGTACGCCCGCGCCTTTCATCAGGTAGAAAATCATAGCGGCTGGATATTCGCTATAAGGAATAGTAATTTTATTCCCTGGGTAGGCAATGTCATTTAGCGCAATATTTTGAGGGCGCAATTTCTTTCGTCGCGAAGGAGCACCGTAGCTGATTCTTGCGTCTCCCCATAGGTTTCTGGCAACTTCAAGCTCAAATCTAGAAGTAACTCTCGCGCAGTCTACACAGCTGGCGTCTTTGATCACGTGCGCTCCACCCAACGACAGGGGCACAATGTGCTCATCCGTTAATTTCAAGCCCGAGCGGCCGCAGTAGATACAGAATCCTTTAGACGCTATTTGGGTTGGTCCGTGTGACATATTGAAGGCGGCAATAAGATTAATCGAGCTGAATCCGCGCCATCTTGGATTGCTTCAGATTTCGTCCAGGTGGCGGCCAACAAACTCGGCTGCGCTTTCCCATGCTTTTCTGATTTCTCCAGAAACGGGATCTTTGTACCATGAGTTAGAAATAACCAATCCCATATTCCACTCCCATGACACTTCTTTCCCTTTTATGAAAATATTTCTGGTGGGAAAGATTCTGAATGACTTTGAGACTCCGCCTGGCGAGTGCGTTTCCAAGATTACGCCTTTCACGCCTTCAATCGGTGTTGTTGCCCCCGCATCAAGATAAACAGTTACACCGGGATCGTGTACTACGTTGATTTCACTTGGCAGGGCCTGAAGTGCTTTCAGTATGGAAATGCCAGAGTCGATGGCGCGTAAAATATCCTCATCGTTTCCCTCGCCGCCATGGATCAACCGATTCCGGATCTCCCAAAAATGCTTAAGCGAACTTGGAACGTGAGTAGGAAGCCCGTATGCTTTGTGCAACTGTTCGATCGCTTCTCGCATTGGAACAAACCGCCGACCATTGAGGTGTCCCGTGATTGCGAGGGTCTGCCGCGCAACCTTTTCGAGTTCACTTGCAAGCATGATAAGAGCTGCCTTGGGTGAGCGCCCCGCTTCATCAATGATCCGCCGGACGATATCTTGCTGAACGGCTTGTTCACCTAATGTCTTTTCCGGGATCACAGCATTAGGAAGACTTGCGACCTCGCTTTGCGCAGACTCGACAGCCAATGTTAACTTGTCCAGCGAGTCACTAAGCTCTATCTCTTGACCAAGAAGTTTCCCTTTTTTTAGCCGCTTAGCTAGATCTGCGATTTGTGCCCGGAAGACAAACAAGGCTGTAAACGCAAATACAGGCCACAAAATGGCGGCTATTGCTTGGAGTAGCGCTGCCCAACCTTGCATATACACCCCTCTGGCTCTAGAAAGTCCATGGTATCACGCGTAAAATTTACATTTTAGCGGCGCCTCCTAAGCTGATGTGCGAAGGGTGGAGGGATTAGACGAAAGGCTGGCTATTGATGAAGCGCGTCCACTCACAGGCCCGTTTGTAGAACACCTTCACCTGTCAGTGATTACCAGCACGCCGACTTACGATCTCCAAATTCTTACTTTCCAATTCGTAAAAGCCATAAGAGTTCGACACAGCCGTTGCTAAAGTCTCTTTGAGGGCGGACCTGTTCGAGCTTTGCCAACTCAATCCCGATGTTTCATAAGCAATTCCCAACAAAAAGCCCGCGATCCAAACTCATCGCGGGCTTTTCTCATCTAGGCCGCATCAAACCATCAGCAGCCCCTCACCTCACTCCCCAGCCACCTCCTCCGCCTTCTTCCGCGGCCCCCGGCTAAACCGCGCCGACAACGTACGCCGCGCCGAATCCAACCCTTCGCCCTTACCCGCAACCTTCAGGTACGTGTAACCCTCCAGCGCGGCCGTCATCAGATCACTGCCCATCGCCAGCTGCGAATCCTGCATTCGTTCCAGCAACTTCTCCACGCGGGCGAGGCGAGGGCGGAGGGTGTCGAAGCCCACCAAGTCACGTCGCATTTCCTGCAGGTTGAAATTGGCAGGAAGCACGCTGGGGTTGTTGCTGAGCAGCTCCACCGCCTGGCGGCAGAACGCTTCGGACTTGTTACCCATCTTCATGAGCGTGCTGCGCTGCTCGATTGACAGGTCAATCAGGCCGACGAGCTTTTCTTCCAGTGTCTTCAGCGCACCGTCAATGGCGGTCAGGTCGGTGGCGCTGGGTTGAAACGAGATCAAGTTCTGAGACATTGCGTTCCTTCTAAAGCGGATATCAACGTCATGCCGATTGGCACAACCCGATGAGGTTGGCTACCGCTGCGGCGTATCGCAATGCTGTCCACAACTTTTGACGGAAACCACTCGCGCATGGGGCGGTCAAGCCCGCTCACGCCGTTCGAGTGTTGGAGCGTGAAGCGGGAGCCTCGGACTGTCGAATTCGACCCTCTGAGACTGACGCTCGACCCTCAGACAGTGGAACGTGACCCTCAGACAGTGAAGTTCGAGTGTTTGAGGCTCAAACGCGACCCTAAAAGGGTCGAATTCGACTCTTTGACACTGACGCTCGGCCCTCAAACAGTGAAACGCCAGTGTTTGACCCTCGCGTTCCACTCTCTGCGGGTGAAGTGCCACTGTTTGAGGCTGGAGCGTGACCTTCCGACCGTCGCTCCCGACGAATCAATAATCCAACTTTCGCCGCTGCCCCCTCGCTATAATCCATCCCGCTGCCGCACCAACGGCAGTCGGGTCTGGCGATTCGACATACTCACAACGAGCGTCCGCTTGGCGGATACGCTCGCGCACACTCGCGCATGCCTCCTATGGCGGGCCGGGTGGGGAGACCTTCGGGTCTGCCGGTTGCCGTGAGTACCGGTTCGCCAGCCCCGCCGTCAGGCCCGCCACCTTCGTCTGGCGACGAGAAGGCGGACCTCCGATCAATACTCACGGAGGCTTTATGCCAAATCGTCAAAGCGGGAACCGCCCCGCGTCCTACCCATCTCCACCTTCAACACCCCCACGGGTCTAAGTCTTCCCGCGCGAGCGGACTCACCAAAAACCACGTCTACCTGACCGGCGCGTTCGAAGCGCGGGCGTATCTCAGACTAATGAAGCTGCACCGGCCCGGTCTGAAAGACATGCGCGTGGTGGGGCGGGCAGTAGCGGCGACGCTGTGCTTGACTGCGGCCACGTCTGCTTTCGGCACGGATTTCCGTCCTTTTACTACCGCACTCTCACTGCCCCGGGATGTTGCGGCTAACACCGTTGTGGCCAGAGACTATTTGACGCCTCAAAAGCTATGTGGCGAGGGCACATGCAGGTTGGTGAATTTCCTTCCTATCAGTCAAATTCATCTCATCCCGGGTGACGTACCGGGCATGGCGGTGAACGGGCCGACCGTTGTCACGGAAATCACAGGCTTGAAGATGCAAGTCCTTGTCAATGGGGAACCTCAGACAAGGCTGTATGAAAATCAATCGCCCATAACATTCTCTTCGCCCATCGAAATTCAATTGCTGAGGGACAGTGCCCCAGAGTTGATTAACGGAACAACTGATGCCATTCAGTTCTGGTTCTTTACAAAGACAACGTCGGGATCCGACAAGATCCTTAACTACATCCGCCTCAACACGAGGCTGACCAGAGTCGAAGGAAGCTGCTCGGTGCCAAGTCAGACCGTAGAACTGCAACCCACCCGCGCAAGAAGCTTGGCTGGCATTGGGGCAACGGCTGCCGAGCGCAGCTTCCAGATCAGCATTAACGACTGCCCAAAGGGATACAACAAGATCTTCTACAGGCTCAAGCCGGTGGGCGACACGATCGAGGCTTCGGCAGGTGTATTGCCGCTTTCGCCCGAATCAACCGCCAAAGGCGTGAGGATCAGGGTAACGAACGGTGCGGGCGCGCCTGTTGTATTCGATACGTCCACCAGAATCGATGACTACAACAAGGACACCGGCGGTTCGTTCTCGATCCCGATGCGGGTGTCCTACGTTCAGACCGAAGCCAACGTCACGCCCGGCACCGTGAATGGCGCCATGTCGGTGTTGATGGAGTATCAGTAACGAGCGGCGGCGCGGATGCGATCGACTGTAAGCGCCGCCAACAAAACCGATCGACGAATCGGCAGCAGATGACGGCGCAAGCCGGAGTGAGCAAAGCGAGATGAGTATCAAGAGGGCGCCAGAAGGAGACGCTCATCTCGCTTCGCGATCTAGCCGCCATAGAGCGGCGTGGCTACAGCCAATAACAACAGATTGACGCATTCCCGTGACGGGCGGGAATGCCGCGCAGATGGGGCGCGGTAAGGGTGACAGTTCTGTGGATGAACGCGCTGCATTGTTGACCACGCAACCCACAGCATCACAGCGCGCAATGTGACGCGGAGCGCGCCAAGAAATACCCCGACCCATGATCCCGATATCAGAGTAGAGTGGGGTACGGATTCCAGCGGGGCCATTACCAGCCCGGCACAAGAGAAATTTGCCTCGCCTCTGATCGACGCGTCGCCGACGTCCCACCTCGATCCAGTCATTCACGCTGCCTTTCCGCGCTGGTTGTCCGGCACGGCCCGCACTTCACCTGCCCCGGGGCATTCTCGCCTTGCTGTCAGAGCACCACGTCCAGTGGCCCCGGCCTGCTCGCTTTTCTTATGGGAGATCCGCCATGGATACCTACCCGACATCCTTCTACAAAGGGTTCGCGATTTACCCCCTGATTTACCCCTTCAACCCGCCACGCGAGTGGCACGAAAAACGCCCCGACCGTGCGTACAGCGTCTCGGTCGTCATCTGCCGTGAAGGCGAGACGATGGACGACGAGCGTTCCCGCGTCTTTCGCCTCAGAGGCGAGCCATGGGACAACGTAGGCGCTGCAAAGCGCGCGGCCACGCATGGCGCCGAGGAAATCATCGATGGGCTCGTGCCTGGCCAGTCCATGGCGGGCGAGTAGAGGGTTCTGTGAGGCCCAACTCGGAACGTCTGCCCGGTGGCCTGTTCAGGCGCAATCATTCAATCAAGCAGCCCAGCAATGCTGGGCACCAGGAGCGCGCATGGTTCGAATGCAGTACTCGATCTGCCTAACTTATGAGATTCACGATCAGTCTGCAGACTTCATCTTCAACTTCCATGCAGCGCAGACTGCGCGACAGACCATCGTTGCCGAATCGCTGCAACTGACCCCTGCAGTTCCGACCACGCTTCAGACTGAGCCGGGCCTGCTCAACCGTCATCTACGGGTGCAGGCACCGCGCGGCCATCTCGCTATCAACTATGTTGCTACCGTTGATATGCATCACTTGCTCACGCCGCCTCAGTCATTGTTTGAGGTGCGGGTGGCGGATTTGCCGTTGGACGTTATTCCCTTCCTGGCCCCCAGCCGATATTGCGAATCAGACCGCCTCATGGCGTTTGCGCGCCGGGGGTTTGGCGGATATCAGCGCGGGTACGCGCTTGTCCTTGCGATCCGGGATTGGGTCTGCCGGTATGTGGAATTCATCCCGCTTTCCACGAGCGAGCAGACCTCTGCGGTCAGCACATTGGTGGATCGGCATGGCGTATGCCGGGACTACGCCCACTTGATGATCGCGTTGTGTCGTGCGCTCAGCATTCCGGCCCGCTTCGCGACGAGCGTCAATTACGGAGTCGACCCTGCCCTCGGCCCTCCTGACTTCCACGCATTTGTGGAGGTGTACCTTGGTAATCAATGGAATCTGCTCGATCCGTCAAACGGATCGATGCCCATGGGGCTCCTGCGGATCGGTACCGGTCGCGATGCCACTGAAGTCCCCGTCGCAATGATCTTTGGCGATGTCGAACCCGCGCGTCCCAGCGTCCAGGTGCACGCGCTCACAAGCGCAGAGCCGAAGGCCGATCTGCCAATGCCGACCGACCAAGCCATCTGCACTTGGTAAGCCACCAGCGCGCTCACCATTCCTGTGTCGCTGGAGGGATGTCCTCAGGGCCAAGAATGACGTCCACAGCGGCGCGCCCGGCCACCTCCCCCACCAAGTGCGCCCATCGCCGTGAAAACGGACCTCCATGGGCCTTGATCCGTTTGCCCAGGGCGGCCACGCCCGCAGGCTCCATGGGCCCTTCGATCCGGAACCACAGGTCGAACATGTCCTCAGAGGTCTGAACAAGCTCCACATGAATCTGAAAGCCACGGTAGTCGGTGGTGCGTGTCATGTTGCCTCCGGTGTGCGTTATTTCTGTGCGCTAGCATTGCAGCATTCAGCGCCGATGACCATGGAAGAATGCGCAATGTGCAATCACGTCATCTTCCACGTGACAGACACACGCAAGGAACGATCCGGCAACCGAGATGCGCCTGCCGGGCATTGCATTGGCGAGGGGGCTACAGCCAATAACAAGAGGTTGACGCATTCCCGTGACGGGCGGGAATGCCTGAGCTGGTCAGAGTGGCAGTTGGGCGTTGGCTGTTGAAGCTGTCTGCCGAGAGCGAATCGCAGCCACGAAAGCCGACAGAAATGCGCGCATTTCGGACTGCCGTTCTGGCAGCTTCAGCAGGGTTTTGATTTCGTCTGGCGTTTTTCCGATCAACGGGATGCGCAGAAATACGTCTTCGAGAAACTGATCGCTGACAGTGGACAGCACCAGCCGGAGCGATCTGAGCATGTCGTCGCCACGATGAGATGCATGTGCGAGCGCAATGGGTTTCCCGATGACTTCGAATCGCGAGACCATCCAATCGATGACGTTCTTGAGCCCTCCCGGAATCGCGCGAACGTATTCGGGGCTGGCAATAATGATGCCGTCGCATCCGGACACGAGTGTCAGGAATTCCAGCACTGCGGCGGGTGTCTGTGGCCCTTCCAGGTCAGGGGAAAAGACCGGCAAGGTGTCGAGGCGATGGAATACCGATAGCTCAACGCCCTCAGGGGCAACGTCTTTCAAGCCGAGCAGTAGCGCCGTGTTGACGGAATCGCGGCGCGCACTGCCGGAGATGGTTAGGAGCTTCATCTGGTTTTCCTTTGGAGACATCCTGCCGCGCCCGGGGTTGTCTGGTTTGGTTCGATACGCTCGAAACGTCCCGCCACCCGTCAGCCAAACTTGCGCGCTGCATCGCGCGCCAGGCCAGAACCGATCCCGCCGAACAGGTCGCCCTCCACGCGTCGCGCCGACGGCAGCACTTGCGCCAGTTGCTCGCGCAGCAACGGCACCCGCTGGAGCCGCCGGCAAAGAGAATGGTATCGACCGCTTCCGCTGTAACGCCTGCCGTTTTCAGCATCGCCTGCACCGTCGAGACCGTTTTGCCGACCAGCTTCCCAATCGACTGGTCAAAGTCTTCGCGCGTGACGGGCTGCTTCAACTCGGGCGCGATGCGGTGCAGGTCGATCTCCGCCACCGGGGCGTCCGACAGCGCGATCTTCGCGGCTTCCACCTGGATAGCGAGCCAGTGGCCGGCGCGCTCGCGGATCAGGCGGATGAGGCGGTCGAGTTTTTCGGTGTCGGCGGCATCTCGGTAGTTGTCCATCACCACCGTCCATGCCTTGCGCGTGTACACGTGGTTGATGGTGTGCCAGCTCGCCAGGTCGAAATACTGGCCGGACGGCATTGCCTTGCCGTTGCGCAGCGTGCTGTTCAGACCCAGTAGCGGCATCACGCTGGCCAGGCTCAAGGCGCGGTCGAAGTCGGTGCCGCCGATGTGCACGCCGCCGTTGGCGAGGATGTCGTCGCGGCGGTCAAGGCGTTTCGCGCGGTCGGGTGACAGGCGCACGAGCGAGAAGTCCGACGTACCGCCGCCAATGTCGGCCACCAGCACAAGTTCTTCACCGCTGATGCCGGCCTCGTAGTCGAACGCGGCGGCGATGGGCTCGTACTGGAAGGCGATCTCGTCAAAGCCGGCGTCGCGCGCGATGTCCGCCAGCGTGTCTTCGGCAAGCTGGTCGGCCTTGGGATCTTCGTCGATGAAGAACACCGGGCGGCCCAGCACGGCGCGGCGGAATTCATGGCCGGCGGCGTGCTCGGCGCGCCGCTTGAGTTCGCCGATGAAATGCGCCAGCAGCTTGCGGAACGGCATGGCCTGGCCCATGACCTCGGTGCTGTCGTCCATCATCGACGTGCCGAGCAGGCTCTTGAGCGAGCGCATCAGGCGGCCCGTAGCCGGCAAGATAGTCGGCCAGCGCGGCACGGCCATAGCTGACCGTCGGGTCTTCGGCGTGAAAGAAGATGACGGAAGGGAGCGTCGCCTTGCCGTCTTCGAGCGGCAGCAGGGTGGGGGCGTCCGGTCTCAGCCAGCCGACGGTGGAGTTGGACGTGCCGAAATCGACGCCGCAGGCGTTTGACATCATAGGATTGTGGCTTCTGGAGTGCAGCGGGAGGCATGCGCCCGCACGGGATATCAGAGCGGGCGCCACCTGCGAAAGGGGCGCTATTGTAGTGGCTTTGTGCGACACATCCCCTCACGGCGCACGCTGTTCACGGGCAACACGCGGCTGCTGAGAGTCGGGCACACACGCGATCACTGTCAGAGGCGATGGCGAGAGGTGCCCAGGGGCGGTCCTTGGTGCGCCAGTCCCGAAATACCTGGAAAAAGAATCCTTTTGCGCTGGCTGTGCCTCTATGAAGCCGTCACCAGCACAACAGGAGGATGTGTCCCTATGTTCTATCTCAAGCGGAATCTGCCCACCCCGGAGCGATTGATTCGCGCTTCCCTTGGGCTCTGCACAGCCGCCGCTACAGCAACGTGGGCGACGACGTGGGGCATGATTGCCGGCTACGCGGCCGCAGCAATTCTTGCGGGCACAGCAGTTGTCGGCTTTTGTCCGGCCTGTGCGCTTGTTGGAAGAACGCCAATAAAGAACTGAAATGATGCGTGCGTCTGATGAGCTTATTGAGGCGGCTTGCGCCGGTAACGAGGCTGCAATTTCTCGACTGCTGGCAGTGTGTCAGCCCGATCTAAAGCGGTTTGCGAGACGAACGTGCACCAATAGCGAGGACGCCGAAGACGCCGTGCAGATCGCCCTATGGCGGGTGTCTCGAAAAATTGGCGCGCTACGTACGGCGGCGGCCTTTGCGAGCTGGCTATTCCGTGTCGTCGAAAGGGAATGCTACCGATTCTTTACCAGGGGAAAAGGGTCCATTCCCTTGTACGAGGCCGATTTGGATGCTGTTCAGGCACCGATGATCCCAAGAGATCTGCGAACGGATCTCACCAACGCAATCCAGACGCTTCCAAAGAACTATCGCGAGGTTCTCATCTTGCGCGATGTTGATGGACTGACGGCGCCGGAGGTGGCGGCCGAGCTAGGGGTGACCGTTGAAGCCGTCAAGAGCCGACTGCATCGTGCCCGGTCCATGGTGCGCGAGAAGCTTGTCGCAAGCGGATACTGGAATTCGGCAATGGATTCGGAAAATGAACGGTAATTGAAAACGGCAGCCATCAATGATGAATGAATACCAGTCGCCCAAGGACTTCCAGAACATTCCAAAGCTTCTTGCCCTTGCGAAGGAAGAGGGCAACGCTTTTATGGCCTTCGATCATGCCGCGAAGCGCGCTGATGGTCTCATTCCGCCCAAGGTCAGGGAGTTCATCTCGCTCGCCGTTGCGCTGACGACGCAGTGTTCGTACTGCCTTGATGTCCATACGAAGGCAGCCAAAAAGGCCGGCGCTACTGCTGAAGAACTCGCAGAGTTGATTTCAATTGCAGCAGCGGTCCGGGCCGGCGCAACAATGGGACATGGCCTGATGGCGATCCGCCTCTTTGAAGAGGCATAAAACCATCCACAGTCAGCGGCACCTGACGTCGTACCCCGCCACGCGTGGGAGAGCGTCCTCGCCGACGGTGGTCACGGTCAGCTTGCCTGCGGGCCCAACGTAGTTGAAATCGCAATAGGCCAAGCCCGTGCCGGCGCAGGAGTTGGCCTCGCCGATGCCGCGCTTGACCAGCGCAGCCTGACGAGGCTCCGGGCTGGCGCCACCCTTCACAGGCTTCCAGCCCTTGTCGGCGAGCGCCTTGCGCGCTTTGTCGATCGGCATGTTGTAGACATTCGGCACGTGGGCGCGACCCTGGCAGACGGCATCCTCGTCGGCCACCTTGCTCAGGCGCAGCGTGCCATCGCCGTCAACCCGCAGGTCGCCGACGGGCAGAGGAGAAATGTCACCATCCCACACGCGCACGGCGCCGCCTTCCAGCGGGGTCAGTGCGCCAATCGCGGTGTCTTCGGCTGATTTGCCGTAGGCCAGCGCGACGAGCTTGTCGTTCTGAAACACCGCTACGTTGCCTTGCGTGACGTTGCACGTGCCGCTGGTCGCGGCCTGCATCTGGCCGGCAAAGCTGACAGCGCGAAAGGCGCCAAGCGGTACATCGGCCATTACCGCCCAGCCTTGCGCGGCCACTTGTTTCGCGGCCGGCGACTTTGGCTTGATGACAAGTTGCGGGCAACTGTCGCGGTCACTGGCGTCGCCACCGGCCTTGGGCAAGTTGGCAATCGCCTTCATGCGGATGTCTTTCAACTCAGACACGACCCGAAGCGCTGGCACGCTCGTTTGCGCGGCAGCCTGCAATGTGAGCGCGAGACCGAGCGTCAGCGCCGTGCCATGCAGGACGTTTGAGGCGATGGTGCTTGTGAAGGCGGAGAAGGAATTGCGAGGCTGCATACGAGGGAATGACGAGCGGCAGTTGAAGAGGCCTTCCAGACCCGACGTGTCACGGCGGTGCCCGGTGTTGCGGGAACGGAGTCGCTGCATCGAGCGACTGCGGCGGCGAATATTAAGAAGCAGAAACACATCGGCGTTGCTTCTATACCAGCATGGCGCGGATTCTGCGCTCCGGATTCTAGTCAAGATAGATCGACTGGTACATCGCCTGCAGCCTGCGTTTAATCTCTCGCGAGCGCATCTCCATCGGTGCTTGCCGATGGACAAAGGCATCGGAGGCTCCAAGCTCCGGCAAGCCTTCGCAATGTCCTCTATGCGCTGCACACGCCGATAGGGCAGCTGTTTTCTGCAGCATTGGCCAGTTTCGCCATTGCCTGCCTTGCTGAACGAAGCGCTTTATCGCCCATCTGAGCGGCAAGTTCTGCTTTGGCCGCAGTCCACACCGGGAGCGCATCCGCGACAAGCCGACGCCCAGATGCCGTGAGCGCCAACTGCTTTCCAGCCCGGCCGCGTCCGCCGGTGGCCTGGAGCAAATCCCGGCTTTCCAGATTCTGGACAGATCGGCTGAGGGTCGTGGGGTCGACCCCGGCCTTATCCGCCAGCTCGACCAGCGTCGTGCCCTCGGCTTCACCGATTCCAACCAAGAGGCTGAACTGCTCCGCCGTGAGCCCGAGCGGCTTGAAACAGGCGTTGTAGTAACGCGTGAGCGCGCGCGCCGTTGCGCGTGCCTGGAAGCCCGGACACTCCGCTGCCACGTTCTTCAAAGCTTCTGGATCAAAACCCTTCATGTCTACTCCGTTTGACAATCGCACCTGGCATCAATACTGTATATGCATTATTTTGGAGCCACAATGCCAGCATACGTACACGTCAATCTACGCATCATCGACGCGGCCAAGCAGGCGGCGCTTGCTCCGCGCTTTCAGGCTGCGCTGCAAGACGCGGGTGGGCGAATCCTGCATTTCGGCCCTGTCGCGCGGGTTCTGGAGGGGGACGAAGATCCGTTGCCGATGGCTGGTGTGTTCGAGTTCCCCACGCTGGCCCAAGCGCTGGCTTTCTACAATTCCGAGACCTATGCGCCGATCAAGGCCGATCGGCAGGAAGCCCAGCAAGCGCGGATGTTCATCGTCGAATCGCAGTCGTGACAGACCGCTTCCGGTCGGGAGCGCACGTTCTCGGTACGCTCGAAACATGCAAGCCATTGCAGAGGACGCCCAAGCTGCGCCTCGTCGGTCGGCAAGGCAACAAGGGGACACGGAAACACAACGCAACACGCCCACCGCGTGCACAAGACACGGGCGGGCGCATCGCTGGCTGACCAGTGAACCGTGAAGGCGGCGAAGGCGGTGAACCAACCCGCCCACCCAATTACTTCAACCGCGCCTTCAGCTCTTCGCTGGCTTGATGCAGCGCTGCACGGGTTGCCGGCACGCCGGCCAGCGCATTGAGCAAGCCGAAGTCGTGAATCATGCCGTTGTAGCGCGTGGCGGTCACATCCACACCGGCCGCGTCGAGCTTGCGTGCATACGCTTCCCCTTCATCGCGCAAGACATCCTTCTCGGCGGTAATCACCAGGGCGGGCGGCAGCCCTTCAACTGAGCGGGCGTGGCCAGCAGCGGCGATGCGTAGATCTCCTGGCGCTGCGCCGGATCGGTCGTGTAGGCGTTCCAGAACCACTGCATCATCGGCTTGGTCAGGAAGTGCCCCTGCGCAAACTCGTCGTACGAAGCGTTCTCGAAGCTGGCATTCGTGACCGGCCAGAACAGGACTTGCGTGCGCAGTGCGGGCGTGCCGTGCGCCTTGGCCATCAGGGCCACCACGGCCGCCATGTTGCCGCCCACGCTGTTGCCGGCAATCGCCAGCCGCTTGCCGTCTACGCCGATCTGCGCACCGTTTTCTGCCACCCACTTTGTGGCGGCGTAGATCTGGTTGATCGCCACCGGATACCGCGCTTCGGGCGAGGGCGTGTAGTTGACGAAGACGGCGACGGCGCCGGAGTCGGCCACCAGGTCGCGCACAAAGCGCTCGTGCGTGGGGAAGTCCCCTAGCACCCAGCCCCCGCCGTGAACGAAGATGAAGCCGGGCAACGTGCCTTTCGCGCCGGCCGGGCGCACGATCGTCAGGCTGATCGGCTTGCCATCCACGGTGATGGTTTTCTGGCTGACGTCGGCGGGCGGCAGCGACACCTTGCCGCGGCTTGTGCGCTCACCAGCACGGCGCGGGCATCGGTGGGTGACAGGGTTTCCAGCGGCTGTCCACCGCCGGCGGCCAGGGCATCGAGGAATGCCTGGGTGTTGCGCTCCACGCCTGGGCTGCCCGCAGCAAGGGCAACGCTTGCTGCCACGGAGAGCAGGGTGCCGGCGGCAAATTTGGTCATGCGGTTCATGGCTGGGCCTCTAATGGGTTGTCGTGGGAATGTTGGGGAAGGGCGTACGGCTTAGATCAGGCTCAGGCGTACGTCGATGTTTCCGCGCGTCGCGTTCGAATAGGGGCAGACGATGTGGGCGCGGTCGATGAGCGTTTGCGCTTCGGCCGGGTCCATGCCGGGCAGGCTGATCTTCAGATCGACTTCAATGCCAAAGCCGTTCGGAATGACGCCGATGCCAACGCTGCCCTGCACGGACACATCCGCCGGCACGCGGATCTTGTCGCGCGCACCCACAAACTTGATTGCGCCGAGGAAACACGCGCTGTAGCCAGCGGCAAACAGCTGCTCGGGGTTGGTGCCTTCGCCGCCGGCACCGCCCAGTTCGGTGGGCGTGGTCAGGCGGACGTCGAGCCGGCCATCGTCAGTGGTGGCGCGGCCATCGCGGCCGCCGGTGGCACGAGCATTGGCACGGTAGAGGATTTTTCGATCGACATGGTGGTTCTCCTGAGAGGGGTGGTGGTGCAGGCATCGGCTGTCGAGGCTGATGCCGAGTTGCTTACGATTAAATAGCACGCTACTTAATCAGTTTAAAAAAACGAGCGCGATCAGGCGCCCGTCGGGCATACGTGTGTGCTCAGGCGGCGTTCTTGAAGAGCCGTCCTCGCAATGCATTCAACTGTGTGCGCAGTTCTTCCAGCTCGCCGGGCGCACACTCCATGGCCGTAGCCATGCATGCCGGCACTTTCTCGGCCCGCTTCTCCAGCGCCTTGCCGGCCGCCGTGAGCGAGATGATCACCCGTCGTTCGTCCTCGGCCGAGCGCTGCCGCTCGATCAGCCCCGATGCCTCCAGCCGCTTCAGCAGCGGAGTGAGCGTGGCGGAGTCGAGGAACAGCCGCTCGCCGATCTGCGACACCGTCTGGCTGTCTTGCTCCCACAACACCAGCATGACGAGGTACTGCGAGTACGTCAGGTCCAGAGCCTTGAGCAGCGGCCGATACGCTTTGTTAATCCCGATCATGGCCGAGTACAGCGCAAAGCAGAGCTGCTCGTCCAGGGCCAGGTCGCGGCGTGCGGGGGAAGGCTTGCGTGTGTTCATGGAGGGAAATATATATAGCGCGCTATTGAATTGCAAGCTAATTTTTTAGATGGGTTGTTCAGGGGCGGTGGGAGCCAAACCTTACTTGCCGCCGCGCGCTATCCGCTCGTACTGCAGACGATCAATTTCGTCCCCGTACCGCAGCGCATCGTTAAAGAGGCGGCTGTCATGCGGCACGGGTTCTGAGGATTCGCGCTCCCCATAGAAGCAAACGTAAATCTTCCTTGCCTGATGCTCCCATCGGAACATCACCTCCTCAAAGGGATAGTCGATATAGACATCTCGACCGTCGAACGTAGGGCCTTTGTGAACTGGCATGCGGACTCCTTTTGCGAACGGGATGGTCGTAGGCGATGGCGGCCATTGTCGGTCGAACGCCTGTGATGAGGCCCGGACCGTATCACGCTATCCTTCCAGCCTCTGATGACGACAAGGAGGACCACATGATCAAAGTGACCGTGATGTACCCCTACACCGAAGGCGCGCGCTTCGACCACGACTACTACCGAGACCGCCACATGCCGATGGTGAAGGCGAAGCTGGGCAATGCCTGCGCGTACTACACCGTCGAAAAAGGTCTGGCTGGCGGCGCGCGGAACGCCGCCTGCGTTCGTGGCGATGTGCGCGTTGATCTGCGATTCGATCGAGGGCTTCCAAGCCGCCATGAAAGAACACGGCGCCGAGATCCTCGGCGACATCGCCAATTACACCGACATCGCACCGGTGCTTCAGTTGAGCGAGGTCGTGGTCGAGCGGTCGGATCGTTGAGCGCTTTGACGGCGCTGCAACCAATCACAATGGACTGACGCGTTCCCGGGAAGGGGCGCATCCCCGCTGAGAATTGTTGAGTTGCCTCGGCAAGACCCCTTCCATAGACTCCGCCCCTGGCAACTTAAGGGGAGGCTCCTCCCTCTCTAGTCGTCCATGCAGTCCTAGCTAGCCCCGGCCACCCGTCCCGGCCGGGGCTCTTTTTGTCAGACGGCATGCTGATGCTGCATCGGCGTCAGCTCGCGTTTGCCTTCCAGCGTGCGCTCTGCGGCCTAAAATGGGGGCCCGCCCACAGATGACGACCTCTCGCATGACGACGAAACAACGCGTTTCCACTGTGCTGCTTTGCGCGCTCGCTTGGATCGTCATCGACCAGGCGACGAAGGCCCTATTCAAGCAAATGCTGACGCCCGGCGAAGTCGTGTCATTGCTTTCCGGAAGCCTTCTGGTTCTACCTACCTATAACCACGGTGCGTTCCTCAGCCTCGGCGCAGGAATGTCGGACGCGACGCGCAATGTCGTCTTCATCTATGGCGTCCTGGCAATTCTGGTCGGCCTGTTCGTGTGGGTGCTGCGCTCGCCCAGGCTCGGCCGCACGGACGTCATTGCGGCAGCCTGCATTCTGGGCGGAGGGCTCAGCAACCTGTTCGATCGTTGTGTCTACGACGGCCGGGTTTTCGATTTTCTGAACATCGGCATCGGGCAGTTGCGAACCGGTGTATTCAACGTCGCAGACGTGGGAATCATGCTCGGCGTGGCGCTCCTTCTATTCCGTGGCGCAAAACGCGGGCCCACTTTGCCTGGGGCTTCGACGGCTTGAGGAATGCAGGCCGCAGCGGGCTGGCGCCTGCCTTGGATGCCGTTTTAGTCGCCAATGTGAGCAGACGCACGTGCAGCATGCGGGGGCGGGTACACCCACCGTGCCCGTGGGCGCAAGTCTTGCGATGCGGGGGCATCCAACATGCTCCCGGGGCAAGCCATGCGATACGTCCTCCTTGTCTGTGCCGTTGCCGCGCTCGGTGTCAGCGGTTGTCATCGTGAGCGATACCCAATCGAATGTCCGCGCGCCGGGGCAAGCCGAGTCTTCAAAGACGAAAGTTCTGGAAGCAGGCGCCGCTGCGCTGCAGGACAGGCCACCCGTCGAGGCCATCAACGCCTACTTGGACGGCTTCCATTTCTATAACGGCCGGCCGAACGTGCAGATGGAGGCGCATCACTACTGCGCGATCGTCAACGAGGATGTCACCCAATGCACCATCTACGACGGCAACGTCAAGAATGCGAAGTTGATGGGCGTGGAATACATCATCAGCGCAAAGCTGTTCGCCACGCTGCCTCCCGCAGAGAAAGCCTTGTGGCACAGCCACGTCTGGGAGGTGAAATCCGGGCAGCTCGTCGCGCCTGGGATTCCCGAGCCGGCAGAAAAAGAACTGATGAAGAAACTGGTCGGCACATATGGCAAGACATGGCACACGTGGCATACCGATCTCGACAAACAACTGCCGCTCGGCGTTCCTCAATTGATGATGGGTTTCACGGGGAGGGCCAGGCGAATGCAGCGATGGTTGCCGAGCGAGACAAGCGCATTGGCATCGACAGTGCCGAGCGGAAGAAGGACCGTGCGGATATTCCCGCGCCGCCGGTCAATCCTGCAGCCAATGGTTGGCAGCGGGGCAACGCGTTTCAAATTGCTGATCCCACGGGAAGCCAGCACGCTCACGAGTCCGCCACCGCGGGCGCCGGGGCCAAGGCGCCGGATGTGAACGCCCGGGCAAACCAGAAGCGGACTCCATAGGCACCGCGCCGCCTGCGGCGCGGGAGATCGGCTACGTAGGCCGCCCAATCCTGCGCCGCCCCAGGCCCTGACTCGCCCCAGAGACGCCCCTATTGCCTGCACATCCGGCGCAGGGTAAAAATCGCGCTATCGTCGCCCAATCCCAACCGGGAGTCGCGCACCCATGGACCAACCAGCCAAGCTCAATGCCGATTCCCTGGGCATCGTCGAATCGGTGATCATGGGCATCGCCGGCACTGCCCCGGCGTACAGCATCGAAATCACGACATCCACCATCATCGGCACGGCTGGCACGCAGTCGCCGGCGAGCATCCTGGTGTGCGGGCTGATCATGTTTGGCATCGCGTACGCGTTCATCAACATGAACCGCGCCATGGCGAGTGCCGGCACGTCGTATTCGTGGGTGAGCATGGTATTCGGGCGGGCGCTGGGCTTCCTGGCCGGCTGGGCACTGCTGGTGCTGTGCTGCGTGTTCATGGTGTCGGCCATGATTCCGGCGGCAAATGCCACGCTGCTGATCTTTAACCGGCCCATGATGAACAACGTGCACTACGTGACGCTCATTGCGGCGGCATGGCTCACGTTTGTCAGCGTGGTGGTCGTCAAGGGCATCAAACTGACCAGCTACGTGCAGGTGCTGATGACGATTGTCGAGGGCGTCATCCTGCTCGCGGTCATCGTCGCGAGTTTCATCGTGTTTCCGCGTGCGCCCGCGCATCCGTTCTCGTGGGTCTGGTTCTGGCCGTTCGCCTTCACGCCCAAGATGTTCGCCAACGGCGCGCTGGTGGCGATCTTCTTCTTTACGGCTGGGACGTGACGATGAACCTCAGCGAAGAGACGCGCGACGCCAACCGCACGCCAGGCCGTGCCGCGTTCTGGTCGATGGTGTTCCTGATGGCGTTCTTCCTCGTCTTCATCGTCATCACGCAGCTTGGCCTGTCCGATGCCGAGATCCAGCACTACAACACGAACATCATCTTCGCCATTGCCGAGAAGCTGTTTGGACCGACGTGGGGCTACGTCGCGATCGTCGCGGTGTTGCTCAGCACGGTGGGCACGGTCGAAACGCAGATGCTGCAGTTCACGCGCACGCTGTTTGCCAAGAGCCGCGACGGCGCACTCCGCGCGCTATGCACGTCTGCATCCGGTCTGGCGTACGCCCCACATCGCCATCTTCTTCATCTGGCTGACGGGGCTTGTGCTGCTGTTCGTGTCGTCTTACCTGCCGACAATCAACGTCATCCTGCAGGATTCAATTACCGCCATCGGTTTCCAGATCTGCTTCTACCTAGGGCTCACCGGGTTGGCCTGCGGCTGGTACTACCGGAAGGTGCTCACGCAGGGGCCGTGGGTGGCCATCACGCATGTCATCTGGCCGGTGGCAAGCGGGCTCTTCCTTTTCTTCATCGCGCTCTACAGCATCCCGACCTTCGATTGGGTCACCAACGTCGTGGGCATGGGCGGCATCGCCATCGGTGTCATTCCGCTGCTGCTGAACCGCAAGAAGATCTGGCTGGCGCGTTCGGCGTGAGCCGGCGCGACAACACCCGCTCGCCAAGCACCCGACGCCAAACTGGCGCGTCGGATGCTGTCAGGTCGCGCCGGCGCTTCCGGCTACCGCTTCTCAAACCTGCGCCATCCCCCATCCACGAACAACTCGATGCCGTTGATAAAGCTGGCGGCGTCCGACGCAAGAAACGCGACGGCCTTGCCGACTTCGGACGGCTCGCCCAGGCGGCCCAGCGGCACCTGCGCGGCGAGGAAGTCGAACAGGCCCTGGCGCGTTTCATCCGAGGCCAGGCCGCCCAGGCCGGGCGTGCGAATCGGGCCCGGGCTCACCACGTTCACGCGGATACCGCGATCCTTCAGATCCATCACCCACGAGCGGGCGAAGTTGCGCACCGCCGCCTTGCTGGCGCTGTAGACGCTGAAGTTGGCCGTGCCTTGAACGGACACCGTGGACGACGTCAGGATGATCGACGCGCCGTCGGTCAGCAGCGGCAGCGCCTTCTGCACCGTGAACAGCACGCCGCGCACGTTGGTGCCGAAAATCCGGTCGAAGTGCTCTTCGGTGATGGCGCCCAGCGGCATCATGTCGCCGCCGCCGGCATTGGCGAACAGGATGTCCAGCTTGCCGGCCACCTTGGCGATCTGGGCATAGACGGCGTCGAGGTCGGACAACACCGATGCATCGGCGCGCAGTGCGGTGGCGCCCGCGCCGATCTCTGCGACGGCGGCATCCAGTTCCGCTTGGCGGCGCCCGGTGATGAATACCCGCGCGCCTTGGGCAGCGAGTTCCTTGGCGGCGCCAAGGCCGATGCCGCTGCTGCCGCCGGTGACGAGTGCGATCTTGCCTTCCAGTTGCTTGCTCATGATGTGCTCCATGTCGTGATTTCAGGTTGGGATGAATGACCTTGCGGCGGGTTCTTTCATGCCTTGCTTCGCTTTACGTGGCGCCGTCGCGTTGGGCATGGAGGCACTTTAGGGCCAGCAAACTTTTCGAAAAAGCGCTGCAAATAGAATTACTATCCACACTTGTGGATAATTTGTGCGGACATTCGAATGGATCAACTCCTGGCAATGCGCTCTTTTGCGCGGGTGGTGGAAGCGGGCAGCTTTACGCGGGCAGCCGATTCGCTCGACATGCCCATCGCCACCGTCAGCAAGCAGGTGCAGGAGCTGGAGGCTCACTTGGGCGTGCGCCTGCTGCAGCGGACGACGCGGCGCGTGACGGTCACGCCCGAAGGCGAGGACTACTACGCCAAGAGCACGCGAATCCTGCGCGACCTGGAAGACATCGATGCGTCGTTCAGCGTCGCCCGCGGGCGGCCGCGCGGGTCGTTGCGCATCGATGTCGGCGGGTCGACTGCGTGCGACGTGCTGATCCCTCTGTTGCCCGAGTTTGCTGCGCGCTATCCCGAGATCAGGATCGACCTGGGCGTATCAGACCGCTCGGTGGATCTGATCGCGGACAACGTCGACTGCGTGATTCGGGGCGGCCCGCTGGACAGCGCGTCCCTGGTCGCACGCCACCTCGGCGATGCGCCCCTGATCACGTGCGCCACGCCCGGATACCTCAAGCAATACGGCACGCCGGCCTACCCCGATGAACTGAAGAACGGCCACCGGCTGGTGAGCTACGTCTTCAGCCAGACGGGCGGGCGGTTCCGTTTCGCTTCGAGCGCGATGGCGAAAAGACCGAAATCAAGGTCGAGCACCGCATCGGCGTGAACGAAAGCAATGCGCATCTGGCCGCATGTCTCGCGGGTCTGGGCATCGTGCAGACCTTTGGTTATGCGGCGCAAGCGCCAATCAACGACGGCACGCTGGTGGAGATCCTCAAGCCGTGGCGCCCGGCGCCCTATCCGTTTCACGTCGTCTATCCGCAGACGCGCCATGTCACGCATCGGCTGCGAGTCTTCATTGACTGGCTGGTGGAGGCGTTCCCGGCGCGGCTTGCGTGGGCGCCGAAGCGGTAATCGCGCGCATGGTCCCGATTACCGCTGTGGACATGTGGATATGTGGATAAGCACGTGAAGAACTTCAGGGACAACTGTGTTGGCTGTCCGGGGTCAGGTTGTCCACAGCACGGGAATAACTTGGGTGGTTGCCGAGAGGGTGGAGCGCGCTCGGCACGAGTCATCCACGCATCGGCACACGCTGTCCGATGGGTTGTGCAGTTCGCAAACCGTTGACGCGAAAGCGTTTTCCGCAGCTGTCCACAGAAACGATCCACCGTTATCTACTACTACTATTTTTATATACAGAAGAAATAAAGAAGACAGCACAGACGGGGCAACGCGAACGCCCACGTGCCTGATCGTTCGACGTGCGTGACGTCTGCTACGTGAACGCACCGGGTGCAGGCTGCGCGGTCATCACCAGATTGCGGCCCGCCGCTTTGGCGCGGTACAGCGCGGCATCGGCGGTCTCGACGAGCGTATCGATGGAGAGCGCGCCGTTGCCCGGCACGGACGTGGCGCAGCCGGCGCTGACGGTCACGTAGCGCGACGGCGCCGTTGCCTCCATGCGAAGGCGCAGCACGGCTTCACGCGCGCGTTCCGCGAGGGCCTGGGCTTCGTCTGCGTCAGTGGCGGGCAGGACGACGACGAATTCCTCACCGCCGTAGCGGGCGATGAAATCTGCCGGGCGGCGCACTACACCGGCCAGTGCATGTGCCACGGCGGCGAGGCAGGCATCACCCTTGAGGTGGCCGAAGGCGTCGTTATAGCGCTTGAAGTGATCGACATCGACCATCACCAGCGACAGCGGCTGTCCGCTGCGTTGGGCGGCGCCGATCTGGCTGACGATCTGCTCGTTGAAGTAGGCACGGTTGTACAGCCCCGTCAGCGCATCACGCACGGACGCCTGCCGCAGCGACACGTGCGCCTCGAACAGCCGCCGGTACAGCGCGGTCACTTCCCACACCAGCACGCAGACCAGCACGCCGGGCGCGAACATGCTGAACAGGCGCGCCACGTACCAGCCCACGGTAAAGCGGTCGGTGCTCAGCAGGTTGAGGGTGGTGTCGGTCAGGCAGGCCAGCGCCGCAATGGCCAGCCACACGTCGAGCACCGCGCGCAGGCGGCCGCTGGCCACCACAGTGAGCACGGCAATGGCGTTGATGGCCCACAGAACGACGGCGACAGGGTTGTCGCGATTGTTGGCATGCAGCGGCGGCGGCAGGTTGGTCAGCACGGCAAAGCTGCACAGCAGCACACCCACCACCACCGGCCCGCCGATCAGCAGCCACGCCCACAGCCTCACGCGGCCGGTGGCAATGGCGTCGCGCGAGAACCGATCGCGCATGAGCACCGCCACGATCACGAACAGCGGAAAGCCGCCGTGCCAGAACACCCACATCCAGCCCGCGCTGGTGGGGCGGGCGCCAAACAGGCCCGTCGGTGAAAACACGCCGGGGAACATCAGCAACTGGAGCGCGACCGCCAGGGCGGTAAAGGCATAGGCACCCCCAGCGCACCGAGCATCGGCTGCCGCGTAACGATGAACTGCGCGCCCAGCAGAAACGCCGCGATGCTGGCGGTAGTGAATACCGTCAAGGCGCACATCGGCATGAAGGGGTTGATCGCCGGCCATTGCAGGCCCGCACGTGGCGCGGCCACGGCCAGCGTCAGCAGGATCAGCAGCGCGATCGCGCCGGCAAGCGTCGCCTGCCGGCGTGTGGCCCGCTGAATGAAAGCTGTCCATCCACCCCCGGGGTTCGAGATTGTGCGTATCGGCCTGCTCGCGTGCCGTTTGCGCCTTTCATCATAGGCAGCGGCAGGCGGTGGGAAAAGCCTAGGCAAGGATCGAGGGAGCGGGGACATCGCTATGGAAGGCCTAAGTCGGCCGGCCCAGGCTCCGCAGGCGCGTTCCAAGGAAATTGAAGGAAATGTTCCGTAGTGTGGGCCGGGCATCTCACCGTTGTTGAATCATTCGGGCCCTGGGCCGCTGCTGTATGGAATCACTCAATCACACGCTGTTTCTCTGGATCAACGCGCCGGCCGACCCTTCGGCCACCACCGTCTGGCTGGCGATGGCCTTTGCCGAATACGCGATCTGGCTGGTGCCGCTCACGCTCGTGGCCGGCTGGCTGTGGGGCGAGCCCACCACGCGGCGCCAGGCCTTGCAGACCGGCGTGGCGGCCGCGTTTGCGCTGTCGATCAACGTTGCGTTCGGGCTGGCGTGGTATCACCCCAGGCCGTTTGCGATTGGCCTGGGCACCAATCTGCTGCCGCACGCACCGGATTCGTCGTTCCCCAGCGACCACTTGACCGCGCTGTGGACCGTGGCGTTCAGCCTGATGTGGAACGCACGCCTGCGGCGCGTGGGTGTGTTGCTGGCGCTGCTCGGCGTGCCGATGGCGTGGGCGCGCATCTACCTGGGCGTGCACTATCCGTTCGACATGCTGGGCGCGGCGGCCGTGTCGGCCTTATGCGCTTGGCTGTGCAGCGGGCGCGTGGCGCATACGCTGTCGGAACCGCTGCACCGCTTCGGGCTCGCCGTGCATGGCGTGCTGCTTGCGCCCTGCGTGCGGCGCGGCTGGGTGCGCAAGTAAGCGAGGCTCAGGCGTGACGGCGCCACGCGCGCCAGAACAGCACGAACGACAGCACCGTCGCCCCCACGTTGTAGAGCGTGGCCAGCGCGAACGCGTGGCCGTAGTGCGCGGCGTGAGTGGCCGCGTCCGCCGCCACCGCGCCATCCGCCCCATCCACCTGGCCAAGCAGCGAGAACAGCAGCACGCCCACCACCGTCACGCCCACCGCGTTGCCGACGGCCTGCATGGTCGTGACCGTACCGGCGCCCATGCCGGCCTGGGCGGTTTCCACGCCGCTCAGGATGGTGTTGAGCGACAACGGAATCACCATGCCCTGCCCAAAGCCGTTGAGCATCAGCGGCAGGATCAGCCAGACGGTACCCGCGCCAAGCTGCGCCATTGTGGCTAGCACGACCATGCCCACGGCGAAGATCGCCACGCCGAACAGCAACGCGCGCTGCCCGATGCGTTCTGCCAGACGGGGCGCCGTCAGCGAGCCGGTAAAGAACGCCATGGCGGCCGGCGTGAACACCAGCCCCGCGGCCAACGCCGACAGGCCGCGCCCGAACTGAAGCAGGATCGTCAGCGCCAGGAAGTACGAGCTGATGGCCGTGTAGAACAGGAAGATCGCCAGCACGCCCAGCACGAAGCTGCGGTTGCGGAACAGCGCCATTTCGATGATTGGGACGCGGCCCGCCGCCGACAGCGCCTGCTCCACGCGCACAAAGTGGCGGAACACCAGCAACGAGGCCAGCGGCACCACCCAGGACCACCACGGCCAGCCTGATTCGCGGCCTTGCATGATCGGCACCAGCAGCATCGCCAGCGCCACCGCGCCGGCCACGGCCCCGTGCACGTCCAGACGGGCCGCCACCGGCGCACGCGATTCGGCCACGAAGGCGCGGGCCGCCAGCAGCGCCGCAATGCCGATCGGCACGTTCACCAGAAACACCGCGCGCCAGCCCGACACGCCGGCCGCCAGCGGATGCGCAATCAGCCAGCCGCCGATGATTTGCGAGACCGACGCCGCCACGCCCTGCACAGCGCCCATGGTGCCGAACGCCCGGCGCCGCGCATCGCCGTCAAACAGCACGCGCAGCGAGGCCATCACCTGCGGCATCAGAATGGCCGCGCCCAGGCCCTGGCCGACACGCATGGCAATCAGCATCCACGGCGTGGTTGCCAGCCCGCACAGCGCAGAGGCGAGCGTGAACAGCGCCATGCCCGCCAGAAACATGCGCTTGCGCCCGAACAGGTCGCCCAGGCGGGCGCCGTTGAGCAGGAACACCGCATACGCCGCGCTGTAGCCGACCATCACGAGCTGGATTTCGGCAAAGCTGGCGTGCAGGCCTGCGCGGATGTCCGGAATCGCCACATTGACGATGAACAGGTCGAGAATGGTGACGAAGTTGCCGGTCAGCAGCGCCGCCAGCGCGGGCCAGTGCCGTTTGGCGGGCGCGGCAACGCCGCCGGCAGAAAGGGATTCCGTTGACATGGGGGATCTCGGTTATTAATATACGGTCGTACGTATACTAGAGAGCGATTGGCCCACGTCAAGGGCCGATTGTGTTGACCCCACTCACCGATAGGGCATTGCCATGAACGAAACCGACGGCCGACGCCAGCGTGGCGAACGTGCGCGCGCCCAGGTGCTCGAGCACGCCACCGCCATCGCTTCCACCGACGGGCTGGAGGGCCTCACCATCGGCCGCGTGGCCACCGACGCCGGCGTGGGCAAGGGCAATATCCAGGTGCTCTTCGGCGACAAGGAAACGCTGCAGCTCGCCACACTCGACGCGGGCGTGGTGCATTACCGCGCGAAGGTGGTGGAGCCCGCGCTGGCGCTGGAAAGCCCGCTTGCCCGCCTGCGTGCGCTGACCGACGGCTGGTTCGACTACGTGGCCAGCGGTGCATCGCCAGGCGGCTGCTTTGTCTGTGCGGCCAGCTACGAATACCGGGCGCGGCCGGGCGCGATCCAAGATCGCGTGCGCGGGCATCGCGAGGCAGTGCGCACGCGGTTTCGCGAGACGATCACCGCGGCAAAGGCGGCCGGTGAATTGCGCGCCGATGTCGATGTCGATCAGCTCGTCTTTGAGATCGAATCGTTTCGCTCCAACGCCAACGTGGCGTTTCTGATGGGCGACATGGAGGTGTTCGAGCGCGCGCGCCGCAGCACGCGGGCGCGTATCGACGCTGCGCTGGCCTGAGCGGAGTCGTCGGCGCGACGCGCAAGCAACGCCCCTGCGGCGCTTCAACGTTCCCCCGGCGCCACCTTTGGTTACACTTGTGCGCAGCATGGCGCACGGAGCGGCGCCAGCGAAATCACACTGAACAATCAAATCAAAAAACGCTGGGGGACGCATGACGATCCGAATGATCGCTGCGGTAGTAGGGGGTGCACTCGGGCTGGCCGGCTGTGGCACAACATATATCGAACCGCCGGCTGGGGCCAGCACAGCCACGGTGGACTTTGTCCGGCCCTCCGGCAGCACCAACCCGACCATCCTCGTCTTCGACGATGCCAAGTCTTGCAGTGGCGCGCATACCGCGCTCAAGGCTGCAGACCCGGTACGGCCGATCCGCGTGCTGGCCGGTGTGCCAACCGCGCTCGCAGCCAGATTTACCCGGGCTTCCGCCACGCTGGTCTATAGCTGCGGGGTTTCGGTCACCTTTGTGCCGCAGCGAGGCAAGCAATACAAGATGACGGCCAGCTATCCGACCAACGCACACGTCTGCCGTGCCGGCGTGGTCGAGTCTGACGACGGCAAATCGTGGCATCCCCTTAACGTGCGCTATCGCGTCTATCGCACCAACGTGTCGCTGGGCACCGGGACGTGCCCCGACCTGACCGACGCAGACGTGGCCTTCATGCGTGACAAGACGCGTTCCGAAGACGGCTCCACCACGCTCAGCGACCTTTCCGATTTGCTGACGCCGCAATGACGCACCGCACTGCCTTCATGATCCGCGCGCTGCTGGCTGCCACATCGGCATTGGCCGCGTTGCCGGCGGCCGCGTTGGAGCCGGCCGAAGTGTTCGCCAAGGTCGCGCCCAGCATCTGGGAAGTGCGCGTGTCCAACGCCGAGGGCCAGCCGCTGGCCCTCGGAAGCGCCGTGGTGATCGGCGACGGGCTGGCCGTGACCAACTGCCACGTGCTGCGCGGCGGCAAGCAGGTCACGCTCAAGCGCGGCAACGCCAGCTTTGGCGCGCGCCTGCTGTATCCCGACGTGCAGCGCGACCTGTGCCAGCTGCGCATTGCCGATTTCCACTACCCCGCTGTCAGCATCGTCCCAAGCAGCATGCTGGTGACGGGGCAGAAGGTCTACGCGATCGGCAATCCGCTCGGGTTTGACCTGACGATCAGCGAGGGGCTGATCTCGTCGCTGCGGCATGACGACAACGGGGTGCTGACCGCGATCCAGACGTCGGCGGCGATCTCGCACGGCTCCAGCGGCGGCGGCCTGTTCGACAGCAATGCGCGGCTGGTCGGCATCACGTCGCGCATGGTGTCTGCCGTCTACGGGCAGAACCTGAACTTTGCCGCGCCGGCCGAGTGGATCAACGATGTGCCGGCCCGCGCGCAGAAGGCGCTGGCCGAGCGCGCGGCCGCGGCGTCGGCGGTGTCGGTGAACACGGCTTCCGCCACGGCGGTGGCCGCCGCCGCGCCGCGGCCCCGCAAGCGCGGTGAACTCGGCCCGAAGTCGCAAGCCGGATTTGCAGAGTATTTGCAGAAGCCCTGGCCGAAGGTGTTCGTTGCGGCCGACGGCGACGCGTTCCGCTACGCGTGGGGGCAGAACGCCGAGTTCCGCGCGATGTCGTGGTGCGAGGAGCAGTATCGAAACTGTTCCGTCTACGCCCGAGACGACACCATCGTCGAGGCGAAGTAACCGCCGTCGCTGCGCGGGAATGCTATTAAGATGTCGGCCGGCCGCTGCAGCACCTTGATGGCGCTTTTGTGCTGCCAGTAAAACCCGTCGAAGAGGAACCTGCCAACATGAACTGGACCGCGACCCGACCGATCCGCGTGGTCGTGCTCGATGACCATGCGGTCGTCCGCCATGGTTTGGCTGCGCGCCTGAAGCAGGAGGCCGACATCGAGGTCTGCGGCCTGTTTGCCTCGGGCCGCGAAATCGTGCAGGCGCTCAAGGACAACAACCTTGTGGTGGATGTCCTGCTGATGGATTACTCGCTGGGCCCCACCGAGATCGACGGGCTGAACCTGATCCGCCTGATCCGTGTGCGCTATCCGGAATTGAAAATCCTCGTGGCGTCGGCGCATCACAACAAGGCGACGGTCGGCATGGTCATGCACGCCGGTGCTCGCGGGTTTGTGGGCAAGGAAGAGGAGTTGACGGAACTGGTGCGCGCCATCCGCACCGTGGCCACGGGCGGCAAGCGCTTGAATGCCGCGCTGGCGGCCGAGATGGAGCGCGATGCCCTGACTGCCGATGCGCCCGCGCCCACCGACAGCGGCACCCATCTCTCTGCGCTGATCGACCGCTCGGAACTCAGCCCGCGCGAGCGCGAAGTGCTGCGCTGCTGCCTCGAGGGCATGTCGGTCACGGACATCGCCGAGAAGTTCGCGCGCAGCATCAAGACGATCAGCTCGCAAAAGCAATCGGCCTATCGCAAGCTGGGTATCCGCACCGATACCGAGCTGTTCAAGATCAAGCACGAGCTTGAAGGGCAGTGAGCGCCGAGTCGCGCCGCGCGATGCCGTAGGCGCGGCTCACAACGTCGACGGTTGCTGCCGAAGCGCGAGCGCCTGATCCGCTCAGGCGTTATGCAGCACGCGCAGCAGCAGGTTCTCCAACTGCTTGACCTCGGTCTGTGAGAACCCACGCAGCAGGTGGTTCAGCACATCGATGATCAGCGGCCGGATCTCCGGATACAGCGCACGACCCTGCTCGGTCAGCGAGACCACCACCGAGCGGCGATCCGCATCGCTGGGCGCGCGCTTGACGATGTTCTTCTTCTCCAGCCGATCGATCAGCCGCGTCATCGCGCCCGGATCGTAATGCAGCAGGCGTGAAAGTTCGGCCGGCGTGGTGGCCAGGTCTTCCGCTAGGTAGATGACGACCGTCCACTGCGCGGCAGTCAGGTCCAGCGAAGCCAGGGCACTGTCGATGTGCGTCACCAACGCATGTCGGACCCGGTGCACGAGCCGACCGATGTTGGTATCGCGGTCCATGGTGTCAAGCTGGTAGGCGCCTTCCGTGGTGCTGGTGTCGGCGGCCTCAGGTGTCTGTACGTCGATGCTCATGGTGGTGCTCCCCGTTCTGCCGGTGATCCGGCTTGTAAGGCGCGCCGCGTTCCCGTAACGGTGGCGTGCTTCATTGCACACTAATCGTCGCTTGCCCAGGCCGTCAAGCCGGGATCGATACCGACGCGGATCGTCAAATCTCGTTGGATACCGCTGCAAAACGATTGCGGCTGCCAAGGGGCGGGGTGCTTCGTATCATGGTTGAAACGTCGACGCCGTAACCTACGCGCACCATGTGGCGCGGCGTGCTCGTCCTCCTCCATATTCCTTTTTGAACGCCATGGACCTCCACCTTCAGAACAAGCTCGCTCTCGTGACCGGCTCGACCAAGGGCATCGGTCATGCCATTGCTGTAGCACTGGCCACAGAAGGCGCCCGCGTGATCGTCAACGGCCGTACCCAGGCGTCCGTGGACGACGCGATTGCGCGCCTGCGCACCGAAGTGCCCGACGCCCAGGTCGAGGGCTTTGCCGGAGACCTGTCCAATCCCGTGCAGGCCGACGCGCTGCTTTCCCGCTTCCCCAAGGTCGACATCCTCATCAACAACCTAGGCATCTTCGAGCCCAAGCCGTTTGAGGAAATCGACGACGCCGCATGGCAGCATTTCTTCAACGTCAACGTACTCAGCGGGGCGCGTCTGTCCCGCGCGTATCTGCCGGGCATGCGTGCGCAGAACTGGGGCCGCATCGTGTTCATCAGCAGCGAGAGCGGCGTGCAGATTCCTGTCGAGATGATTCACTACGGCGTGACGAAGACCGCGCTGCTGGGCCTCTCGCGTGGCCTGGCCGAGCTGACTGCGGGCACGGCCATCACGGTGAATGCCGTGCTGCCGGGGCCGACGCGTTCCGAAGGCGTCGATGAGTTTGTCGAAAAGCTCTCCGGCGGCCAGAGCTTCGAAGCGTTCGAAAAGACCTTCTTCGAGACGGCCCGCCCAACCTCGCTCATCAAGCGTTTTGCCAGCACGCAGGAGGTGGCCAACCTGGTCGCCTATGTCGCGAGCCCGCTGTCCTCGGCCACCACCGGCGCCGCGCTGCGCGTGGACGGCGGCGTGGTGAAGTCGGCGTTCTAGAACGTCAGCCCTGACGAACGCACCATTCCGGCGCACGGCCCCGGCTTTTACGCTGGCCGTGCCGCTGGTGCATGCCGGCGGGACCAGCCGGCAGCGTGTCTGTTCACCCGTATCGTCAAGAACGCAGACCAGTCAGACCGAGCGTGTCCTCGCCCGTGTGTTGGCGGCATTCCTTCCACACCTTCGGAGTGATTGCCATGTCCCACTGCAAAGTCTACGGAACCAAACCGGATAACGGCCCGGGCCTGCTCGCCGCGCAAGCCGCACGCGATCGCGTCAACACGGCGCATGCCGCCTGGGCCGTTACGCTGGCCTACGACAGCGGCACGACAACTGCTGTCTACACCTCCGCAGTCGCCACGGTCGACAACCTGGAGAAGGCGTTCGAAGCGGAATTCCCGCAGTACACGGTGGTCGGCTACTGAGCCGCGTACGCCCGCCATGCGCCCCGAGGTGCCCCGGCGGGCACGCTGCGGCCGCAAACATTGCAATCGGACGGCTGCCCGACACAATAAAAGTCGGATCGACTTTCGAGGACCGGATGCACGGCAGGCAGGAGGCGGGCAAGAGTCGGGTGTGGCGGTGGCCGACGTGGCTGGTTGCCACTGCGTTGGCGTTCGGCGTTGCGACCGCTGTTGCACAGCCGTCGACGACGTCCGCTTCGGCTAGTCCGCAGATCGCCTTCTACTACGGCCGCAATGTCCCCGTGGCTGAACTGCAAGCCTTCGACTGGGTCGTGCTGGACCCGGCCACGGCTGGAAGTTTCGATCCGAAGCAGCCATCGCCCACGCTGTGGTTCGCCCGTGTAGACCTGACGCAGCAGACCGAAGCAATGCGCGCCAGCGCGTGGCCCGCCAATGTGATCGACCAGGTTTTGCGCCGCTGCTGGCGCAAGGCTATGCGGGCTTCCTGCTGGATGGGCTGGATGCGCTTCAGCACAGCGCGCCCGACGCGGGCAACCGCATTGCGGCACTGGCCCAGGCGCTGCACGCCCGCGCGCCGCAGACCAAGCTGCTGGCCGGCGGCACGGCGTGGCTCGAGACGCTCGCACCGCAGTTGTCAGGCGTGGTGACGGCAGGGCTGGTGCGTGAGCGCACCAGCGGCGAGGGCTTGCAGGATGTGGCCGATGCCGACCGCACTGCGCGCGTTGCCACGCTGCGCAACATCGGCGCGCAGTTCCACCTGCCGGCGGTGGCGCTCGATTACTGCGCCAACTACAACCGGGCCTGTCTGCGCGAGACCGCCAACGTGGCACGCGCAGCGGCGTCAGCGGCTACGCGACCGCCGGACGCCGACTTCATCGGTATCGGCCGCCTGGAGGTGATGCCGCGCCGCATCCTGCTCGTCGAGCCGCAGGAGCCCGGCACCAGCACCAACACCGCGCCGTCGGTGCTTTATCTGGCCATGCCGATCAGCTATCTCGGCTACCGCGTCGAGTTTGCCGACGCCAACAAGCCGTTGCCGGCCGTCACGCCCGACCGCTATGCGGGCGTCGTCACGTGGTTCGATGGCATCGCCTCCCGGCCGGGCGCATGGGCGGCGTGGCTTCGGCGGACGATGGGCGCCGGTGTGCGTGTGGCGATGTTCAACCAGTTTGGGCTGAACATGGATGCCCACGGCGCAGATGTTCGATCTGCAAGCCGTGCCCGGCACGGCAGGGCCCCTTGCCGTGGTCTCGCGCGATCCGATCATGGGTTTCGAATTGCATCCCCATCCTGACCGGCGCATGGCCGTGGGGGTGCAGGTTGATCCGGGTGTGGCGGGGGCGCAGTCGCTGCGGCTCTCGGCCGGCAGCTACGCCTACGACGCGGCGGCCATCATGCCGTGGGGCGGTTATGTGCTGCAGCCGTTTGGCGTATTCCGCATGCCCGAGGTCGATCAGGCGCGCTGGGTGATCCAGCCGCTCGATTTTCTGCGCCGCGCGTTGCAGCTGCCGGCCATGCCCGTGCCCGACACCACGACGGAGAACGGCCGCAGATTGATGACCGCGAGATCGCCGGCTCCATCCAGTACATCAACACGAAGCTGGCGCCGCCAGGCAAGCGCGTGAAGGTGCTGCTGTGGAGCGGCAACGGCCAGGTACGAGCTGGACGGCCGTGGCACCGCTTGGCGTGGACAAAGGCGATGGCCTGTTCCAGGTCTTTGCGCCCGACCAGAACGAGAACATCTACACCAACCTCTGGCACGGCCCGTATTACGGGTTCTCGCGGGCCATCGAAACGTTCGAACTGACCGACAAGCCTTATCGCTTCAAACCGATCGGCATTTACTACCACATGTATTCGGGCACCAAGCTGGCTTCGCTTACCGCCTTGCGGCAGGTGTACGACTGGGCGGTCGCCCAGCCGGTCATGCCGATCTACGCGTCGGACTACATCCGCAAGGTGCTCGACTTCCGCTCCATCGCCGCTGCGCGTGACGGCGATGCCTGGGTCGTGCGCGGCAATGGCGATCTGCGCACCGTGCGCCGGGCCGGCTCCGGTGTGCCGCGTCTTGCGGATGCGCGCGACGTGGCGGGCTACGCGGCGGGTCCGGGTGGTACGTATATCCATCTGACCCGCGGCTCGGCGCGCTGCGCTCGACAACGACGGCCCAACGCTGCCATACGTGCGCGAGGCCAGCGGCCGCGTGTCGAACTGGCGGCGCAGCGCGGACGGCCGTTCCTTGTCCGTCGATGTCGCCGGCTATGTGCGGCCGTTCATTCGCTTTGCCAACGCCGCCCGCTGCCGCGCCACCGTGAAGGGCGCGACGTGGGCGCCGCGCGCGGGGCTGACTGGCGCATCGAACTCGGCGCCGGCAACCCCGCTAGCTCATGCCTCAGCATGTCGAGCTGACCTGCGACCGGTGACGTCCGGGATGGCAGACAGATGTCTGGTTTATCAGACAAAGCGGTTTGTAAAACGTTTGCGCTCAAGCTTTTGCGGGTCGATCCGTTGTTAACTCGACTGACGACCCCCAGGAAAAAAGCATGAGAGCGTCTGCGCCCTTTCTGAAGTTTCACAACGTCCCACAAGCCTCGGTACCCGTCTGGCTGTGATCGGCCTGATCGCGCTGGTGGCGGTATTCGGCATGTTTGCGCTGGCCAACTCCGCAATCGAGCCTGCGCATGCTGGAGGCCAATACGCAATCGGCCATGCATGACCAGGAGGCCGCCATGCGCGACATGATCGGCCTGTTCGACGGCACCATGCGCACCGAGGCCGACCGGTTCCTGACCGCCTTTGCCGACGCCGCGCCCGGCCCCTACAGCGTGGACCCGGCGCAGACCGTGCAAGTGGCGGGCAAGCCGACGCCCACCTTCAAGAGCGGCGACACGGTGCTGAACCTCAATTTCACCGTGCCGGACAAGTTCTTCGCGCGCACCGGCGGTACGATCGCCACCGTGTTTGCCCGCACCGGTGACGACTTTGCGCGTGACCACCTCGCTCAAGAAGGAAAACGGCGAACGCGCGATCGGCACGCTGCTCGACCGCGCTCACCCGAGCTACAAGGCGCTGATGGCCGGCGAGCCGTTCCGCGGGCTGGCGTGGCTGTTTGGCGTGCCCTACATGAGCAAGTACGAGCCCGTGCGCGATGCGTCGGGCAAGGTCATCGGCGCGCTGTACGTGGGTGTGGACGTGCGCTCGGAACTGGCACTGCTCAAGGACAAGATCCGCTCGCACGGTATCGGCAAGACGGGCGGCTATTTCGTCATCGACGGCAAGCCCGGCGCAGACCGGGGCAAGGTGCTGATCGACCATGCGCAAGACCGCGAAGGCAAGAACCTGCTCGACGCCAAGGACGCCGACGGCCAGGCCTGGGTGCGCGAGATGATCGCGCGCAAGGACGGCACGCTGCGTCATGTGCTGGCCGACACGGAAGGCGGCACCGCGCGCGAGCGCCTGACCGTCTTCACGCAATACCCGGATTGGCAATTGCTGATTGCCGGCACGGCCTACGTGGATGAGCTCAACGCCGATCTGGTGGCCGCCCGCAACCGGTTCCTGTTGCTGGGGCTGGCGCTCGGCGCGCTGCTGGCGGGCGGCTTGTACTGGATGCTGCGCCGTGCCGTGAGCACGCCGCTGGCCGAGGTGGTGAACGTCGCGCAGCGTGTGCAGCAGGGCGATCTCACGCACCGCCTGCCCACCACGCGCCGCGATGAGATCGGCCAGGTCATGCGCGCCGTCAACGGCGTCGGCGACGGCCTGTCGGGCATCGTCGATAAGGTGCGCGCCAGCGCCTCGACCATCGCGTCGAGCACCGGCCAGATCGCCGCCGGCAATGCCGATCTTTCCGTCCGCACCGAAGCGCAGGCCGGCAGCCTGGAACGCACCGCATCGAGCATCGAACAACTGGCCGCCACCGTGCGCCAGAACGCCGAGAGCGCCCACCACGCGCACGACATGGTGCAATCCGCCAGCGAGGCGGCCAATGCCGGCGGGCAGACGGTCGAGCGGCTGGTCGGCACCATGTCGGGCATCCACGCCACGGCGCAGAAGATTGCCGACATCACGGGCATCATCGACGGCATCGCGTTCCAGACGAACATCCTGGCGCTGAACGCCGCCGTGGAAGCCGCCCGCGCGGGCGAACAGGGCCGCGGCTTTGCCGTCGTGGCCGGCGAGGTGCGCAGCCTCGCCCAGCGCAGTGCCGCCGCCGCCAAGGAGATCAAGGAGTTGATCAGTCGCTCGGTCGAAGAAGTGCAGGCCGGTAACGAGGCCGCGCGCGGCGCCGGCGATGCCATGCAGGACATCGTGACGCGCGTTGAGCGCATTGCCGGCCTGATGGGCGAGATCAGCCACGCGTCGCGCGAACAGTCGCAAGGCATCGAAGAGGTCAACCGCGCGGTCACGTCGATGGACGAGGTCACGCAGCAGAACGCCGCGCTGGTCGAGGAAGCCGCCGCCGCGGCCGAAAGCCTGCGCCAGCAAGCCCAGGAGTTGCGCGGCGCGGTGGATGTGTTCCGGCTGACCTGACCCGGCAAGATGTCATGAATTGATGATGTGGCGTTGCAATCGGTACAAGGTTTGGCGGGCAATCGTGCAAACCTGTACCGCGCGGAACCCGATCCGCACCGGTGACTCGCAGCATGGAACCCCGCTCCGTCACCGCTCGCCATGTCCACCGCAGATCAAACCTTCCATCCTGTCGTCGCCATTGACGACCACCCGATCGTTCTCGAATCCATTCGGGCCCTGCTTGCCGGATCGCCGCATCTGCAGCTCGTCGCCACGGCGGCCGATGGCGCGCAGGGGCTGCAGCTGATCCGCTCCGCGCGCCCGAAGCTCGCCATCGTCGATATCAATCTGCCAAACCTGGACGGGCTGGAACTCGTGCGTCGCGTGCGTGCGCAGCGCCGCGATATCGGCCTGGTCGTCACGTCTGCCCAGACCACCGGCAACGAGGCACGGCTCGCTTTCCTGGCAGGCGCCAACGCCTACGTGCCGAAATCGGAAGCGACCTCCGTGCTGACGGCGGCGTTGTTGCTGGCGGCACGCGGCTATCTGTCGTTTCCCGCCTCAGCGATGGGGCCGTCGGAAGGCGCGGGGCTTGCCACGCTCACTCAGCGCGAAATGCGTGTGAACCAACTGCTCGCCGAAGGCCATCGGAACACTGAGATCGCCAAGCGCCTCGGCATCTCGCCCAAGACGGTGTCCACGTTCAAGCACCGCATCTCAAGGAAGGTCGGACTTCCCGATTGATCCATCGGCACAATTCACGGGCAAAAAAAGAGACCGCTGTTTAGGGCGGTCTCTTAAAGTCGATATGAAGC
>NZ_JAPNUG010000010.1:0-112367 GCF_036631435.1 Ralstonia sp. 1B3
ATCTGCGCGCGGGCGCCGATGTCCACACCGGTTGCGGCCAGTATTTCGTCGCGTACGTTGAACGCGTTGCCCTGGGCGCTGGCCTCGCCGGCGAGCAAGGTCTGCACGAAGCTGTCCTCGCTGTGGCGTTGCAGGCCCTGCAGATCGAGCTCCGCCTTCACAGCGTGGTCGGCCTCATGGCTCAGCGTGTAGACGAGCGATCCGGCGTCGGCGGCGTTGGCGTCGAGCGTGATGGTCTTGCGCGCGGCATCCATCGCCGAGCCCTGGTTGCGGTGTCCGAGGCGCACCGTCCAGCCGGCGTCGTGCAGCAGGCGCAATTGGCGCGTGAGCGTGTCGGAGGCGCCAATCAGCGCGCGGGCGCTGGGCGGCAGCGGTGCGCCGCCAAACGACATCGTCACGCGGTCGGCCGGCGTGGTCTGGTAGGTGCCATCGTTCGGGCGGTATTGCGTGCCGGTGCCGCTGTAATCTGGGGCGCCGGCCGGGCGCGCCACCGGACCGCCGAGGTTGCGCGCCGGGTTGGTGGGGTCGATGCCGATCTCGGCAAAGCGCCGGCCGGTGGCTTTCTGCAGCGCGGCGGTGTAGTCAAACGGTAGGCCGTATTGGGCGGCGGCCTGCTGCGCCAGCACGGTGTCGTGCTGGGCCAAGGAGATCGCGTAGGCGCGGATGCTGCCAAAGCTCTGTTCCGCGCCCGGCGTGCGGCCGATGTCGGAGGCGCCAAACTGCGTGTTGCCGGCGGCAAACCTGTCGATGGCGCTGAGCAGCCGGTCAACCATCGCGGGGGGTTCCGCCGCCGCGGTCGATACGCCGCGCAGCTGTGCCTCGGTCATTGACGGCACGGTGTCGTGGAAGTGCTCCGGATGCTGCTGCTGGTAATGCCGCAGCGCCTCCACAACGCGGTCCACGGCCGCGCGATCGGTGGCATACACGACGATGTTGTCGGCGCGCGGGCCGGCAGCGTCGGGGCCGGCCGCCTTGGCTGCATAGACACCGGGGAAGCGGCCGGGCTGGTCCACCACGCCGCGCACCAGGAAGTCGAGCACGTCCAGCACGTGCGGCGTCTTTGCGTTGACGTAGACACGCTCGGTGACGGCGTCGGGGTCGACGAGACCGTCCTCGCGCATGAAGTGATAGAACGTGGTGCGCGCGCGGCCTTCCGTCGGCATCGTGCTGTCAACGAAGGCCCCGTCGGCTTGCGACACGGTGTAGGCGCCTTCGGGGCGCTGCTCTGCCAGGGCGATCAGGCGCGGGAAATAGAACTCGCCCGGCATGGTGTCTTCCGGCCCCGTGACGCCGCCCGTGCGGGCGTACAGGCGGTACACGTCCTTGTTGCTCAACGCACCGTGGGCTGCGTCTGCCCCTTCTGCCTGCACGCGGGCCAGCAGCGCCTGCTGCGACTCGAGTGCCGATTCGGCGCCACGCGGCCCCAGCTCGGGCAGCACGCGTTGCGCCGGCGTGCTGCCCGGGGCGGGCGCCACGCCCGGCATGCGCCCGCCCGATGCGGCCAGGTCGGCCATCGCGGCCTCGTAGGCGCGCCGTTGCGACGCGCCATGCTGGCGCGCCACGCCCATGCCGGCGCCCATGAGCCCGGCCGAGGTGAAGAACTGCACCCAGTCTTCGCCCGTGGCCTGGCCGTTCGATGTCGCCAGCGATTGCCCCTGGTGCAGCATGGCCGCGAGGTTGGTGTTGAGCGCGCCGGTGCCCATCAACCGATAGGCGAGGGCGCCGCCGCCCAGGAACTGCAGCCCCACCAGCCGGCGCAGGCGCGCGGGCAGCCGGGCGAGCACGTCCGCCCGGTTGAGCAGCGGGATGGCATCGTTCAGCCGCTGCAGGCGCGTCGTGCCCAGCGTGAGATCGGCGACGACACCCGGGTTGCGCGTGACGCCGAACACCGCATTCAACCGTTGCGCCGCGTTGGCGGTTGCCGCGGGGGATCCATACAGCGCATGGCTGAGCACGGCATTGGTGAGGTTGTTCTGGAACGGGCGCAGCGCCCAGCGGTTGTCATTGAGCAGGCTGATGCGTGCGGCATCTTCCGCGCTGGCGCCGCGCGTGATGCGCACCGCGTTGATCGCCTCCATGAGATCAGCGTTGTAGGCGCCCACGCGCGCTGCGGCCACGGCCGTGCGGTTGACGAGCCCACCGACGCCGGCCGCACCGCCCAGCACGTTGGCCCCAAGACCCACCCAGTTCCACGGGTCTTCACGACCCTTGGCGGTGGAGAGCGCATTGATCGAGTGCGCCGCGCCTGCCACGGCCGTCACCGCAAAATACGCATCGGCCAGGTTCGACAGCACTATGGCCCACAGCGCAGCGGTCTCGGGCTGCACGACGGTGGTGATGATGCCGGCCGCCACCGTCAGGCCGATCTCCAGGTCGGTCTTCAGGTGCTCCCAGTTGTACCAGTGGTCGTCGGGCTTGTAGGTCTTCCAGTAACCGTCGCCGGTCATCAGGTTGCCCTTGGCATCGACCACCCAGTGCGGCTGGGCGATGAGCAGGCCGCGATCCAGCCCGCTGTGCGATTCCCAGTCGCCATAGCCGTTGCGCACGGTGGTATCGGCCGGGCCCACGTCGATATAGCGCCCGTCGGTGCCGATGCCCTCCATGATGGCCAGGCGCTTGGCGTCGCCCTTGCCCTCGCGGTTGTCCCACCACTGCATCGACAGCGAGGTGAGTGCCACGGGCGTGGCACCGCTGGGCGTGTTCACGCCTTCGCCGTGCATGAGCTGGCTGGCCACCTGGGCCAGCGTGGTCTTGTGGCCCTTGTGGTCGTAGACGACTTCGTTGCCGCTGTATTCAGCGAACTGGCCGTCGGCCATGGCCTGCTGCTCGTCCAGAGAGCGCGCCGTGTACGTCGGGTCCAGCCCGTATGCCTGGCCCACGGCGTTGTACACCTGGGCCTGGCTGGTGACGGTGTGCATGCCGTCCTGCCAGGGCAGGCCGACGGTGTTGCCACTGGCCGTGACACCGGCGGTGGTGCCCGAGCTCACGCCTGCGGTGTCGGGGGTCCAGTTCAGATCGTTCTGCAGCCGAGGGCTGGCATTGGTGGCGTTGGGCGCGGTGCTGACGGGCGCTGGCGGCTTGGAGGCCTCCTTGATGCCAGTCTCGCGCCGGATCTCCTTGCTGACCTCGTCGCCGATGTTGTCGCCGAGGATGTCCTGCGTGAGCTGCATCGGGACGTTGTCGTCCTTCACGTCCTTCAGCCCGAAATCCTGCCCCGTGACCACCGCCATGCCGCCGCCACCGACGAAGTACGTCGTGTTCAGCCGTGAATCCACCGATTCGGTGCCCAGCCCGCCCTTGTCGATGGGCTTGAGCATCAGGCCTTCGATCTGCTTGCGCAGGTCGGTCATGTCCTGGTTGCGTGCACCGCCCGCGGCCGCGTAGATGCGCGACATGGCTTTCAGGTCGGTCACGTCCAGCTTGCCCTGGAACTGGCTGTGGTACAGCGCAGCGGCCAGGTCCGGCGCGACGCCGTTCATCTGGTCGGCGGCTGCGTTGGCCTGGTCTGACTTGTCCTTGCCGAAGACCTGCGCGCCGCTCTGCTGAAACAGCGACTGGGTTTGCGGGGCCTGGATCGTGTCGTCCAGCAGTTGCGCGTAGAAGATCGTGCCCTTGTAGACATCCAGCGACGTGCCCATGGCGGTAAGCCGGCCCTGGGGCGAATCCTTGCCGTCGTTGGCGGCCGTGCACATCATCGGCGCATGGTCGAGGATCGATTGCAGCGCGCGCTGCTGCAGGCCCGAGATGCTCGCGTCTCCCATGACCTGGTCGAACAGCGGGTCACCGGATTGCATGCCCGCGAGCAGGCCGGTGAGCCGCTTGGCCGCCGCCGCGTCGCCCTTGCCTGGGCCGCCGTTGGTTTGCAGGGCATGCGCGGTGATGTGCAGCACCTGTTGTGCGCCAAGCCCCGTCTGCCATTGCTGGAAGCTCGTCAGCAGTTGCTTGAACTCGGGCGAGTCCTTGCCGGTGCCGCGCGCCGCTTCCATCTCGGGCGCGATGCCGGCCATGGTGACGGCGTTCTGCGCTTTCCAGAGGGTGTCGACGTTGTCGGGGTTGAGCTGCCAATCGCCGTCTTCGGGCTTGCGGCCGGCGGCGACGTTCAGCGCCTGGTCCAGGTCGTTGTGATACGACTGCAGGGCGCGTGCGGCGGCTTTGAGGTCGGCGTTGTCGGGCGCCTTGTCAGACTTGGCCTTAGCGTCCTGCCACGCCGCGTAATCGGTGCGGGCCTGCTTTACCGCGCCGTCGAGCGCCTTCTGGTCGGGCTTGATGTCCTGCTTCATGATGCCGGCCGTCACGCGCAGCACGTCCGGGTCCAGCACGTTCAGCTTGGCGAGGTCCTTGGCTCCGGCCTCGACGGGGTCCTTGGTCGGGTCCTGGTAGTAGTCCTCCAGATGCTGCTGCGCGGCCACCGTCAGCGCGGATTGCGTCAGCATCGCCTCGTTCTGTTCGTTGCCGCCGAGCCAGGCTCGCGTGGCCGCAATCGCCTCGGGCAGTGTCATGCCGCTGGCCACGAGCTGGCCCAGATGGGCGGTGGTGTCGGGCTGGGCGCCGTCGCGCTGGGTGTCGGGCGTCTTGGCATCGGGCGTTGCCGCCAGGGTGCCCTTGCGCAGGGCGTTCACGCCGTCCTGCAGGTCCTGTTCGGTAGAACAACTGGGCGCCGTCGACATCCTTGGTGGCCTGGTCGATGGGGTCGCTGGGGGGCTGCGCGGCCTTGTCGCCTGACTTGTCGCCGGTCTTGTCCTGCTGCCGCGCCACGGTCACGGCCTGGGCACGTGCCAGCACCGCTGCCTGGGCCCATGTCCGGTTGCTGATGTCGGCGTAGTCCTTGTCGTTGCGCGCGGCATCGAGCGCCTTCTGCAGGCCGGCCGCGTCGGCCGTGCCGCCGCCCAGCGCCTTGTTCAGCGCCGCCTGGGCCTTGGACAGGTGGGCCGCATCGTCCGGCCCGGTCTGCACCGGGGGCGGCGACGGCTTCAGGCCGGTGTGCTTCTGCAGCGTTTTCGACAGCGCACCGTTCGGGTCTTCATCGATGATCGCTTGGTACGGCGCCATCGACGCATTGTTGGCCTTGGCCAGCCCCAGCGTGTCGAACGGTGTGTTGGGCGGTGTGTAGCCGTTTTCCTTGTAGCGGTCCTGATCGGCCTGTGCGTTGGAGAGGAAGGCCCGCAGACTGCCCATGACGTGCGCTGCGCCGTCGCTCTTCGGGCCGCCCAGCGCGTTGACGATGCGGCTGATGGGGCCGTAGTAGTCGTCGCGCTTGTCCAGCGTCTGCATGCTGGGGGCGTAGACCTCGGGGTCGCCCGCCTTGATCTTGCTGTCGATCTTGCCCTGCAGGTTTTGCGTGTAGAGCGCCTGCGCCAGTTCCGGCGAGGCGCGCTGCACGTCTTCCAGCAGCGCCGCGATGTCGCGCAGGTCGCCGGGCGTGCCTACCTTGGTGATGTTGTCATGCGTGATGCCGGCGTTCAGCACCGCGGGGACCAGGTCCTTGTACAGCACCGTGTCCTTGTAGCGCGATAGCGCGTTGCCTTCGGCCACCAGCGTGTCGTGCGGGTTCTTGCCGCTGGCGTGGGTGATGTCCTGCAGCGCGCCCGACTGGAGGTCCTGCGTGCGTGCGTCGCCCATGACGCTTGCATACAGCGGGTCGGTGCTGGCCACGCCGCGCAGCTGCTGGGTGAGCGTCTGTGCAGCCTTGAGGTTGCCGTCTGCGCCGCCCGACGCGCGCGCGGCCTGGGCAGCGTCGACGATCTCGGCGGCGTGCAGGTCGTTCAGCACGTCGGCCGTCGACGGCACGCTTTGCGTACCTTGCGCGCCACTTGTGGCGCTGTTGCGTTGCGCGACAAGGCGCTCGGCAAGCAGGCGCCGCTCGGTCTGCAGCGGATCGGCACGCCACTGGCTGTCGGGCTGGCCGGCCGCCGCGTTCAGTTCATCGGAAAGGGCGGTGTGGTACGCCTGCTTGTCGCGCGCCAGCGTGGCGGCGTCGGCATTGGCGGCCTTGTCCTTCTGCCAGGTCTCGAAGGCGGTCTGGGTGGCCTTGACGGTGTCGTCCAGGTTGGCGGCCGGCTTGAGCTCGACGTGCAGCGTCTTCACCACGTTGTCGATGGTGGGCTTGGAGAAAATGCCGAGCCAGACCTCCTGCTTGGCGGCATTCGCAATGGGGTCGGCATCGGCCGGGACCTTGCCGTCTGCCACGGCTTTTTCGGCTGCGATGGTCAGGGCGGCTTCGCCCAGTAGCGTCTCGTTCTGCTCGCTGCCGCCAAGCTGGGCACGCGCTGCGTTGACGGCTTCGGCCTCGGTCATGCCGCCGTCGAGCCCCGCCTGAATGGCGGCCCGCGCGTCCTGCAGCGTCACGGCTTGCGTGGGCGGCGCCTGGTCGGTGGCGAGCGGCTTGTCGGACAGCGACTGCGTGGCGCTGTCCAGCGTGGTGTTGTCGAACACGTGCGTGAGGCCGACCTGGCTGGCGGCCTGCTCAAGCGCGTCGACCTTGGGTTGCGCCGTGGCGCGTGCCGGGCCGTTGTGCGCGGCCTGCAGCAGGATGGCGGCCCGCGCAAGCGCCTCTCGGCTGACTGCGGGCTGCGTCTGCTGGATTTTCTCGATGGCAGCCTTCAGCGCCGCCGTATCGTCGGGAGCCTTGCCCTGGAGCACGTTCTTCAGGGCCGTCTCGGCATCAGACACATCGCGCGCGCTGGGCGGCGGCGGTGGCTGGATGGGCTTGGGGGCGTCGGGACGCCACCACCGCCGTCGATGGCTCTGAGCATAACGATTCTCCTGGGCAGACTACGGGCACTCGCCCATGATTGCCGCGCCTGCCAAGCACGCCTATTCGGAAAATTCGTAGAAAAGCGCGCGAGACGGGCCGCCGCCCACCGCGGACTACGGGATTCAGTGGCGGTTTCCTGGTTGTGCGCGTGGTTGTGGCGTTGCGCTTTCTCTGGGGGGCGGCTGATGGGTCCCCATGAGGCTGCGGCGCCCATGGTTTGAGAGCTTCGCGCCACATCGTCATCTGGGCCTGCGCCTGAAGGACAACACCGGGCGGCTGCGGCGCGCGCACAACGCGTGTATCTGGGGAGGATCTGATTCGCGCACGGTTGGCTTGGATCAAAGAACCGACGGCCGTACCGGCGGCATAGTCGGCGCCGTGTCCCACGGTGTCCGTAAGGAGCCCCCATGAACGCCCCCGACAATGTCCCCGGTGTCACCCGGCATAGCCTGCTTGAGGATGTGCTTGCCATCGTTACCGGCACGCTGTTCGTGTCGCTCGGCATCACGCTGTTCAAGCAGGGCGGTCTGCTGTCAGGCGGGACGGCCGGCGTGGCCTTTCTGATCCACTACGCCACGTCGCTGCCCTTTGGCGTGGTGTTCTTCACCATCAATCTGCCGTTCTATTACGTGGCGGTGCGGCACATGGGATGGCGCTTCACGGTCAAGACGTTCTGTGCCGTGGCGCTGGTGTCGTGGCTGAGCGAAGTGCACGCGCATTTCGTACAGCTGGGATCGCTCAATCCGCTGTATGCGGGCGTCATTGGTGGCACGTTGATGGGCGTGGGCTTCATCGTCCTGTTCCGGCACCAGGCCAGCCTGGGCGGCGTCAACATCGTCGCGCTGTATCTGCAGGACAAGTACGGCATTCGCGCCGGCAAGCTGCAGATGGTGGTGGATGTGGGCATCGTGTTGGCCTCGCTGGTCGTGGTCAGCCCGATGGCGCTGGCGGCGTCGCTGGTGGGGGCGGTGGCGCTGAACCTGAGCATTGCGTTGAACCATCGGCCCGGTCGCTACCTAGCCATGCAAACCGGCAGCGCCGCCGTCGCTCGGCGTGTCGGCAGCAACGGCTCGCCGGGCTCCTCAATGGCTTAGCAAGGTGTCGGCAGCGCGCGTGGACGGAGATTGAACGCTCAAGCTGCCCGTCTCGGATGCAGCTTGACCAACGACCGATGCTGCCGGCTCGCTCGCCAATTCCGGTGTCGGGCCAAATTCAATCCGGCTCTTTGTCGATAGCCGCGCCCTGGCTGCGGAATGTGCTGGGCGCCACGCCGTTCCAGCGCTTGAAAGCCTGCGAGAAGGTGGACAAGTCGGCGAAGCCGAGGCGCTCCGCGATCTCTCCCAGTGCCAGTTCACCCTCGATGAGCAGCGCCTTGGCCATCGCACAGCGCGATTCGGCCACCAACGCCCTGAAGGTGGTGCCTTCATCATGCAGCCGACGCTTGAGCGTGCGTTCGCTGGTGTTCATCAGGCGCGCCATGCTGCTTAGCGTGGAGAGCGTGGTGCCGGGCGCAGCGCTCAAGTAGTGGCGGATCATCGCCGTCGTGCCCACGCGCAAGCGCCGCGCTTCAATGAGACGGCTGCACATCTGCTCGCACATCGAAGCCGTGAGGGGGTTGGCGTGTGGCAGCGGCCGGCTCAGGAATGATCGGTCGAACGCAAGACTGTTGACGTGCGCCGAGTATTCCGGCTCCGCAGCGAACAGCTTCCGGCGTACCGGAGAAGGCCCGCGCGCCGGCGGGGGCTGGCCCTGAGCGTGAAACGGGACAGTGCGAAATCATCTCCCCCGATTTCCTGCAGCAAGACGGCAGCGGCGACCATGTCCCGCTCGACAACGAACCGCTTCACCTCATCGGCCAGTTCCGGCTCGCCAAAACTCAGCACGGCGAGATGGCCTTCTTCGTGATACGTGATCACGGTAAATGCGTAGGTGAGCGGCAGGAAACGCAACGCCAACGCCATGGCATCGCCCGCCGTGGCGCTGCTGATCAGGCCGTAACCCCACACCCCATACGCCGAAAAGTGGTAGCGCAGCCCAAGCTCCAACCCCAGCCCCGGCGGATGCTTCAACAGGCGCAGCAGATTGCTGACCACGCGAAGCTCCTGCGTGGCTGTCACTTCCATATTCGGGTCGGACAGTTGGGCCAGCGACAGCTGCGTGCCGGCCAGCAGCTTTGCCGGCGAAAGCCCGCGCTCCTGGCCAAAGTCGACCAGCAAGCGCGCGCTGGCCGGGCTCCGAGTGAACTCCCAGAAACGCATACGGAGAAACCCTTGGGACGTGCTATTTGGCCCAAATACTAAAACAGTTGTCCCCGCGCGCCATTGGTGTTTTCCCATGACGGAAGCAACATCAACCGCATCCGATAGGTCGCCCCAGCAGTGTTGCGCCATCCGTTCCGAGGAAGCCGCAGATCTTCCCGAGCGCGGGACGCCGGCCTTGCACGTCGGATCGCCAAGCAGCTGTCGGCTCACAGCGCCTGGCTCAAAAAACAGTGTGGAGACAACAACATGGGCAACATCTTCGACTACGTCATTGTGGGCGGCGGGTCCGCCGGCAGCGTCGTGGCAGGGCGACTCACCGAAGACCGGCAGGTGACGGTGTGCGTTCTGGAGGCCGGCGGGAGCGGGAGTGAACCCGTCATCAATGTCCCGACCGGCGCCGTGGCGATGCTGCCCACCAAGCTCAACAACTGGGCATTCGAGACCGTGCCCCAGCCCGGACTGGGCGGGCGCAGGGGATACCAACCGCGTGGCAGGGCACTGGGAGGCTCATCGGCGATCAACGCGATGGTCTACATACGCGGGCACCGCAATGACTACGACGACTGGGCTGCGCGCGGCAATGTCGGTTGGTCCTATGACGACGTGCTGCCGTATTTCCGGCTCAGCGAGCACAACGAGCGGCTCGACAACGCATGGCATGGCCGCGACGGCCCGCTCTGGGTCAGCGACCTGCGCTCGGACAACCCCTTTCAAGCGCGCTACCTGGAAGCCGCCCGCCAAGCGGGGCTGCCGCTGACGGATGACTTCAACGGGGCAGACCAGGAAGGCGTCGGCATTTACCAGGTGACGCAAAAGCACGGCGAGCGGTGGAGCGCAGCACGCGCCTACCTGCTGCCGCACATCGGGCGGCGCGGCAACCTGAGCGTGAAAACGCATGCCCACGTCCAGCGCATCCTGTTCGAGGGCAACCGCGCCGTGGGCGTTGAAATGCTGCAAGGCGGCCAGCTTCACTCGGTGCGAGCACGCCGCGAAGTGGTGATGGCCGCCGGCGCGTTTCAGACGCCCCAGTTGTTGATGCTCTCCGGCATTGGCCCCTCTCATGAACTGGACCGCCTCGGCATTCAGACGCGTGCGCACCTGCCGGGAGTGGGCCAGAACCTGCAAGACCATCCGGACTTCATCTTCGGCTACCGGGCGCGCAGCCTCGACACGACGGGCGTGTCGATCGGTGGCGGCCTGCGCATGCTGAAGGCAATCCGACGATTCCGCCGCGAACGGCGAGGCGCGCTCACGTCAAACTTTGCCGAAGGCGGCGGCTTTCTGAAGACACGCGCCGGGCTCGCGATGCCCGATGTCCAGCTCCATTTTGTTGTCGCGCTGGTGGACGACCATGCGCGGTCGTTTCATCTGGGCCATGGGCTGTCTTGCCATGTCTGCCTGCTCCGTCCGCGCAGCCGCGGCTCCGTCACCCTGCAGAGCAACAACGCCCAGGAGGCACCGCTGATCGACCCCGCGTTCTTCCAGGACCCGCAGGATCTCGAAGACATGGTGGCGGGCTTCAAGCTGACGCGCAGGCTGATGCAGGCGCCAGCGCTGGCCGCGTGGATCACGAAGGATGTATTCACCGCCAATGTGAACACCGACGACGAGATTCGCGAGGTCCTGCGGCAGCGCACCGACACCGTCTATCACCCGGTCGGCACATGCCGGATGGGCAACGACGCTCACGCCGTCGTGGACCCTCAACTGCGCGTGCGCGGTCTGCAGGGCCTGCGCATCGTCGATGCCTCCGTCATGCCCACGCTCATCGGCGGCAACACCAATGCGCCGACGATCATGATTGCCGAGAAGGCGGTCGACATGATGCGGGGCCGCAGCCGGGTGCAGCCGGTGCTCCAGGAAGTTCGCTCCATGTCCACGCAATTGAAGGTCGATGCCTTGGAGGAAGCCCGCCATGTATTCAGCTAACCCGAGCCGCGCTTCCGACGCGGCCACTCCGCACGCAGCCATCATCATCGGATCGGGCTTTGCCGGCATTGGCATGGCCGTGGCGTTCAAGCGAGCCGGGCTGCACGACTTCGTCATCCTGGAACGGGCACATGACGTTGGCGGCGTCTGGCGCGACAACAGTTATCCGGGGGCCGCGTGTGACGTGCCCTCACACTTGTATTCCTTCTCTTTCGAGCCCAACCCGAACTGGTCTCGCACGTTCGCTCCCCAAGCGGAAATCCATGCGTACCTGCGGCATTGCGCGCGCAAATACGCCGTCGAGCCGCACATCAGGTTTGGCGCAGACGTCGCGCGTGCGCAGTATGACGAACAGCATTCGGTGTGGCGGGTCACGCTACAGGACGGGACAACGCTCAGCGCGACGCTGCTCATCAGCGGCACCGGGCAGTTGAGCCGCCCCGCATTCCCGCGACTGCCGGGCATGGAAACCTTCAAGGGGCACACCTTCCACTCCGCGCACTGGGATCACGACTACGCGCTGCCGGGCAAGCGCGTGGCGGTGGTGGGAACGGGCGCTTCGGCCATCCAGTTCGTGCCGGCCATCGCCGATGCGGTGCAGCACCTTACGGTGTTCCAGCGCTCACCGGCCTACATCATGCCGCGCCCGGATCGCGCTTATCGGCCGTGGGAGAAGGCAATGTTCCGCGCGCTGCCATGGGCGATGAAGCTGCATCGCGCAATGATCTACACGCGCTATGAGTCTCGCGCGCTGGCGTTTACGCGCTTCAAGGGGCTGATGCGGCTCGCGGTGGGCGTGCCGTTCCAACGGCTGCTCTCAAAACAGGTGCCTGACGCCGCGCTTCGCGCCAAGCTCGAGCCCGACTATCCGATCGGCTGCAAGCGCATCCTGCTCTCAAGCGAATACCTCGCCGCCATGAGCAAGCCGAACGTTCACCTTGTGACCGAAAGCATCCGCAGGGTGACCCCAAACGGCATCGAAACCGTTGACGGCACGCACCATCAGGTCGACGCCATCATCTACGGCACAGGCTTTGCCGCCACCGAATTTCTCTCGCCCATGCGCATCACCGGCCGCGCGGGTCTGGACCTGAACGATGCGTGGCGGCGTGGTGCAGAGGCCTACCTTGGCTTGACCGTGCCGGGCTTCCCCAACTTCTTCATGCTGTACGGCCCAAATACGAATCTTGGGCACAACTCCATCGTCTACATGCTGGAGAGCCAGATCGCCCACGTCATCCGCTGCTGCAAGGCGATGGCCGCCACCCATACAACCAGCATCGAAACGGATGCACGCCGCTATCGGCGTTTCAACGCACACATTCAGCAGCGCCTGGCCAAGTCCGTCTGGAGCGGATGCAAGAGCTGGTACGTGGATGCGAGCGGGCACAACAGCACCAATTGGCCTGGCTTCACGTTGACCTACCGCTGGCTGACCCGGTTTTCGAGTCTGCAGGCATACCGCCTGACCCGAGCGCTGCCAGGGCAGGTGGGGCCCACCGCCGGCGTTGCCGTGGCCGAACCGCAAGGGTGGTGGGAGGCGGCCAACGCATGGTTCCTGCGCAACTTCCTGCGCATCGGTTTTCGCTCGCTCATCGGGCCGCCTTTCGGTGTTGCCGTTCAGCGCAGCGTCGTGCGCGTGCTGTCTCCGCTCATGCCGGGCGTGAGAGGAGTGATCCGCTACCGGGACTTGGCCGGCAACGTACCGGTGGAAGTCGTTGCGCCCAAGCGTGGCGAGACCGACGGCGCCATGCTGTACCTGCATGGAGGTGCCTTCTGCCTCGGAGGCCCGGGCACGCACCGCAGCATCACGACGCGCCTGGCGGTCGAATCGGGCATGCCGGTGTTCGTTCCCGACTACCGGCTCGCGCCCGAGCATCGGTACCCTGCCGCGCTGAACGATGCGCTGGCGTGCTACGACGCGCTGCGCAGCCAGGGCTATGCCGCAGAGAAGATCGTCGTCGCAGGCGATTCGGCCGGCGGGGCGCTCGCCCTGGCATTGGCGCTTGCACTCCGGGAGCGCGGCGATACCGCTCCCGCAGGCCTGCTGTTGATCTCACCCGTGACCGACGCCACGCTGAGCGGCGACACGCTCGTGTCTCAGCGGACCAACGATCCGATGATCCGCCGCGGCTGGCTCGAACAAGGACTGCGCTGGTATCAGGCACCCGCCGCAGCGGCCGAGCACATGCCGCTCCAGGTCGACTTACGTGGGCTGCCGCCCATGCTGATCCAAGTTGGCGAAGACGAAGTGCTGCGCTCGGATGCCACGCGGCTGGCCGACCACGCTGCGGCCTGCGGCGTGCCGTGCCGCATCGAGGTGCATGCTGCGCGCTGGCATGTGTTCCACCTTCAATCGTTTTATCTGCGCTCCGCAGTCGACGCCCTGCGCACGCTTGCCGATTTTGCCCGCGAGCGGATAGCGAGCAGGGCAACCCCTATTCGTGCCGACGTGCCGCCGCTTGGATGACCGCTCATGAGGCGTATTACACCCAGGCCGAGACATGGCGGTCCGATTTCCGGCGACCAGGCAAGCCAGACGCGCGACCGCATCGTGGCTTACGCGTTGAAGGCCTTCAACGAGATCGGTGTGGCGAACGTCACAACAACCGGCCTCTGTGCGGGGCTTGATATGAGCCCGGGCCATTTTTACTACTACTTCCGCGGTAAGGAAGCAGTCGTGCAGCACCTCTTCGATCGCTTCGAGCGCGACATGCAGGCACAACTCCATGGTCGTTTGGGCGGCGCCCTGTCCGGCGAACGCCTGTCCGAACGCCTATCCGAGCGCCTTCTGAGCGTGCTCGATTGCGTGTGGGAATACCGTTTTCTTTACCGCGACATGAACAGGCTGATTGCATCAAGCCGGACGCTCGAGCAGGGGTTCAAGGAACTGGTCGACCAGAGCATGCGGGCCCTGAATGCCGCGCTCTGCTCAGATCGATCCGAGCATCCGAGCGGGCAGCGCTTGATGCAACGGGAAACCGCTTGCCGCTGCGCGGCCATCGTCGCGACGTATTGGCTGTCATTCCAGTTCTTGCAGAACGCCAGGCAATTCAATGATCGGAACGTCATGGCGCGCTCGGTTCACGCGGCCCGTGACCAGATACTTGCATTGCTACAGCCGTTCCTGAGAGATCGCCAGACGATGCCTGCGGGGCAATGTTCATACATCGACCTATTGGAGCAGCAATGACGCAACGAGCGAACGTAGAGTTCCCTTCTGGCCAGCGAGGAGAGCGGTGCCGGGGCTGGCTTTATGAACCTGGGGGAATGGGCCGTTCCCCGTCATCGTCATGGCCCACGGCCTGGGCGGCGTCAAAGAGATGCGCCTGGATGCCTTTGCCGAACGCTTTTCCGACGCCGGCTATGCATGCCTGGTCTTCGACTACCGCAATTTCGGGGCGAGCGAGGGGGCCCCCGGCAGTTGCTGGACATCGGCCAACAGCTGGAAGACTGGTCCAGTGCAATCGCCTTTGCACGGCTGCAGCCCAGCCTGATGCGCAGCAAGATCGTCCTGTGGGGTACGTCCTTCGGCGGCGGCCATGTCATTGCCTCCGCCGCGCGCGACCAGAATGTGGCGGCGGCCATTGCTCAATGTCCTTTCACTGACGGCATCGCCTCGGCCCTTGCGATGGATTTGCGCAGCAGCTTCAAAGTGACAGCGATGGCCATGGTCGACATGCTGCGCGGCCTGGTCGGCATGACGCCTTTGATGGTGGCCACGTCCGGCCCACCACATTCCGCCGCGCTCATGACCGCGCCCGACGCCCATGGCGGCTATCTGGCCCTGGTGCCGAGCGGAGTGTCCTTCCGCAACCACGTCGCAGCGCGCTTCGCGCTGAACATCCTGCGCTACCGTCCCGGCCGGCGGGCGGCGAAGGTGGCCTGCCCGATTCTGTTCTGCATCTGCGAGACCGACTCTGTCGCGCCCGCGGGGCCCACCAGACGCTATGCCAAGAAAGCGCCGCGCGGCGAAGTCCGTCTGTATCGGGCTGGCCATTTCGACATCTACGTCGGCGAAACCTTCGAACGGGTGGTGGCTGACCAGCTCGATTTTCTCAAGCGCCATGTCCCCGTAAAAGGACGAGCCATGTCGAAAAAGGAGACCACATGATGACTTACGACTTGAACGACAAGGTGGTGCTGATCACCGGTGCGGCGGGCGGCATCGGCGCCGCGACAGCACGTGAGCTCTATGCCCTCGGTGCGAGTTTGGTGCTGACCGATATGCAGCAAACCGCGGTGGACAAACTTGCAGAAGAGTTCACCCCATCCCGGGTGCTGCCTGTGGCGCTTGACGTCACCAACGGCGCGGCAGCGAAGGCTGTCGTCCAGCAGGCGATCCAACGCTTCGGACGCCTCGATGTGGTTTTTGCCAACGCTGGCATTTCGTGGCGTAGCGGTGCCTCGACCATTGCCAATTGCGACGAGGCCGAGTTCGAAAAAATCGTAGAAGTGGATTTGCTTGGCGTCTGGCGCACGGTTCGCGCGGCGCTGCCCGAGATCATTCGCAACAAGGGCCAAGTCCTTGTCACGTCATCCGCATACGCTTTTGTCAATGGCATGGCGAATGCACCTTATGCCGCATCGAAGGCAGGGTGGAAATGCTCACGCGCTGCCTGAGAGCGGAGTTCGCATATACCGGCGCAACGGCCAGCGTCGTTTACCCCGGTTGGACGGCGACAGCCATCGCCAAGGTGGCCTTCGGCGGAAACGCAACCGTGACAAAGATGAATGAGGTCGGATTTCCAGGGTGGCTGCGTCGGGCCATTCCTCCCGAGCAGGTAGCACGTGCAATCGCGAAAGGTCTGCAATGCCGCCGGCCGCGCATCTATGCGCCGTGGCGGTGGGTTCCGTTCTCGCTCTTGCGCGGGGTCTTCGGTGTATTGACCGATGCCATGCTGAGTCGACACAGAGAAATGCACGTCCTGATCCAGCAACTCGAGGCTGAAACAAAGCACGGATGAACCATGCCGAAATATGATTTGACTAATCGAGTGGTGGCCATCACCGGCTCCACTGGCGGCTTGGGATCAGCGCTCGCCGCGGCGCTGCGCGCCAAGGGTGCCCGCCTCGCATTGTTCGACCTGGACTTGGCACAGGTCGAGGCGCAGGCAAGGATCTTGGGCGACCCGTCCCTAGCCCGCGGCTGGACCGCCAACGTGCGCAGCATGGAGAGCCTGGAGGCGGCCATGGCGGAAGCCGCGGCGCATTTTGGCAATATCGACGTGGTCATCGCCAACGCAGGCATCGACACCGTGGCGCCCATGGCTACGCTCAACCCGGAGGCATTCGAACGCGTCATCGACGTCAACCTCAACGGCGTCTGGCGCACCTTCCGCGCCGGGCTGCCCTACGTGCAGAAGCGGCAGGGCTACCTCATGGGCATTTCGTCGATGGCTGCCTTCGTCCATTCGCCGCTCCAAGCCTCCTACACCGCCAGCAAGGCAGGCGTTTGGGCCCTGTGCGATAGCGTGCGGCTGGAGTTGCAGCATCTGGGAGTCAGCGTCGGCAGCGTGCATCCGACCTTTTTCCCCACACCGATGATGGACGACGTCGTGGCCGATCCGGCGGGCCGTGCCTTGTGGGGCGGAAATGACAAAGGCCTTTGGAAAATGGTTTCGCGCGAATCCGTCGTGCGCGACATTGTGGCCGGCATCGAGCAGCGCGCGGACATGGTGGTCGTGCCCAAGCGAAATACCCTCATCGCGAAAGCGCCAGGACTCTTCAGGCGCTTTATCGAGCGCGCCGGCTTCCGAGGCAAAAACATCCAGCAAGCCATCGAGCTGGCATCGTCCACCGGATGGAACTTGCCCGCCGAAGGTCATGGCCGTCATTCCGGCAAATGACGACGTATCGCATGACTTCGAAGCGGGCTTGGTAGACCGCATGCGGAATGCGCTCAGTCACACCGGGTAGCGCAAGCTGCGCGTGCCACGATGCGAACAGAGATGACATGGCCGCAACTCACCGGGCGAGTTCAAGCGGCGCATTGACGAGTGCACGCTTGCCCGGAGGGGCAAGGGCGCGGTGTCGCGTGTTTTGGCCTGATCCACAAAATAAAGTCCGTGGGAGAGGGTGCTGCCAACCCATTGATCTATAAAGGGCGTCAATGCAAAAAAAGGGCCAACCGCTTCAACCGGCCCTGCCGAATGCTGTTTGTGCTGATCGACGGAGCTTATGAGCCGTCCATCGCCCAGGCATTGCAGGCGCGGCAGGCGGAGGAAGCATGAAATTCGCCACGCTTGCGCATACGGCGACCGACGGCCGACTGGTACTCGTGTCGCTTGACCTGCACCACGCGGTGGATGTCGCCCACATTGCCCGGTCGCTCATCGATGCACTCGAGCGCTGGGACGACGTGACCCCGGCATTGCAAGCGCGCTACGACGCGCAGCCCGCCTTCATTGTTGAAAACAGCCCCTTTCGGGCGTTTTGAAACCGTCTCTTAGGGCAGGGCGATTCAATCGGCCAGAGTGCGTCTTTCTTTGGTTTGTGCCGACCGCCCTCGTTTGGCCCTGGTTCCGGATTTGGCGGTTCCATATGCCGCCATGAACACCTCGACTGCATGCGCGATGATCTCCGATATGCGGGCGCGGCTGATGTCCACAGGCATGCCGAACAGGCACAGTTCCACGCATTCCGCCTCATACAGAGCATGTAGATGCGCTGCGGCGACGTCCGGGTTGGCACGCTTTAGCTTGCCGGCTTCCATGGCCTCGGCGATGAACTCGGTCAACATACCCCAGCCGATCTTGGGGCCGCGTTCATAGAAGGCGCACCCCAGGTCGGATCGATTGCCTTCGCCGATGGCCAGACGGCGGATCGCAAGAATGGACGGCTGTAAGATCGCATTCAGGTAGTGCTCGCCAAACACGATAAGCGTGTCGGCGATCGGACCAGTCGCTTTCAACTGCGCAAAGGCGTCGCGAATCTCGTCGGCGGCGGTGCCACTCATGATCTCCGCGAACATCTCTTCTTTTGAGCTGAAATAGTTGTACAGCGTCGCCTTGGATGCGCCCGAGCGGGCCGCGATATCTGACATCGAGGCCTGATCGAAACCGACCTCCATGAACACGCGAAAAGCGGCGTCAACAATGGCTTGCCGTTTCTCTTCTGTCTTTTTGCGCATGCATGTTTTCCTGATCCTGTGCCGCATCACCGCAGCGAAAACGAGAGTGTATGCCATCGACCACGCCGCAATGATGCGAAGACCAGCGTCAGCCGGCTTCCCCAGGCGCGGTCTGATGGGTGTTCTCTATGCCGTCAAAGAACGCCTGCAGACATGGCTGGATATCAATGTGCTCACCATCGGCAACCGCGCCGGCGTGGTCCCACAACAGTCCGATGCCAACGGCATGCAGGCAGCGTGCGGCTGCCTCCGGTGTCATGTCGGCCCGGAGTTGATTGCGCCTGCATGCGGCGCGCATCACGTAGTCTAGGTTTGCGATGGCGCGCGCCTTGATGCGAGCGATGTGGTCGATCGCTGGCTGAGGCCAGGGGGCGCAATCCGGTTGCCGCAGAACAAGGCGCAACACTGGCCACTGCCTGCTGTCCCGCGCGGATTGCGTCAACTGTGCAAGCAGTTGTGCATGAAGGTGCTGCAAGGGCCGCGGATGCACGGCATAGCCCCACAGACTGTCGCCGGGGTCCAACGGCCAGCGCAGGCCAACAAGGACGGCTGCCACAAGCGCCGGCTTGCCGCGGAAATGCCCGTACACCGCTCCGCGTGTGACGCCCGCTCGCACCGCAACATCTTCCAGGGTGGTGGCATGGACACCGTGCTGGCAGAACACCGCAATGGCGGCATCGATCACGCGCTGGCGGGTCTGCGCTGCGCCAGCCACAGTTCGTCTCACCATCGATGCGATGCCTCAGACGCCTGAGGCCCGTGGCGTTGTGGTTGCAGCCGATGCGGGTGTGCCGGTGTTCTCTACCCAGCCGCCGCCAAGTGTCTTATAGAACGTAGCCAGGTTGGTGAAGCGCGACAGCCGTGTGCTGATCAAGTTTTGCTGCGCCGTATAGAGCGAGCGCTGGGCATCCAGCACGTTGAGGTAACTGTCGACGCCGCGCTTGAAGCGTGCGGTGGCAAGGACGTAGCTCTCCGCTGTGGCGTCTACCAGCGATTGCTGCGCATCGAGCTGCCGGCCCAGCGTGCTGCGCTGCGCCAGCGCATCGGACACTTCGCGGAAGGCAGTCTGGATGGCCTTCTCGTACTGTGCCACAGCAATGTCGCGGTTTGTCTTGGCGATGTCCAGATTGGCGCGATTGGCTCCGCCGTCAAAGATGGGCAACGAGATCTGCGGCCCGAAGCTCCACGCTCCCGAGCCTGCCTTGAACAGGCTTCCCAGGCTGGCGCTGGAAGTGCCTGCCGATGCCGTGAGACTGATGCTGGGGAAGAACGCCGCCCGTGCAGCACCGATGTTTGCATTGGCTGCCTTCAAGTCATGCTCGGCCTGCAGGATGTCAGGCCGTCGCTGCAGCAGGTCAGACGACAAGCCGGGCGGAATGGTGGCCAGTACGCTGCCGGCAGCCGCCGATGCATCGGGCAGCGATGTCGGCAGCAACTCCACGGGCACATCGGCACCCACCAGCAGCACCAGTGCGTTGCGGTCCTGCTCGACCTGAGCCGTATAGCGCTCTACGTCCACGCGAGCGCTGTCCACGCTTGTCTGCGACTGGCGCAGCGTCAGCTTGGACACGGTGCCCAGTTCATAACTGCGCTGGTTGAGCTGGTAAGTGTTGCTTTGGCTGGCAAGGGTGTCCTGCGCTAACTTGAGCTGGTCCTGGTCTGCGGCAAGGGTCAGATACGCGGTGGCGACCTCCGCAATCAGGCTGATCTGGCTGCTGCGACGCGCCTCTGCGGTGGAAAGGTACTGCTCCAGCGCCTGCGCGCTGAGGCTGCGTACGCGCCCAAAGAAGTCCAGCTCGTAGGCGCTGAAACCCAACGTGGCGCTGTAGCTGTGTGCCACCAGCGGCTGTCCGATGCCAGAGAGATCGGCAGGTGTACGGCTGGCACTCTCGCTGCCACTGGCCTTGACGGAAGGAAAGAGCGCAGCGTCCTGCACACGATACTGCGCGCGGGCTTTCTCGATATTGAGCACGGCGACGCGCAGATCCCGGTTATTCGCCAAGGACAGCTCAATGACCCGTTGCAGCTGTGGATCGGTAAAGACTTGGCGCCAGCCGATCTGGGCTACCGGCGAGGCAGTCTTGTCGTCGGGGTTGTCTGCAGAAGGCGTTGCACTGGCGACATCGGCAAAGGCGGCGGGCACAGGGGACGCCGGCTGTTGGTAGGCTGGCATGAGGGTGCAACCGGTCAGCATGGCGGCCAAGGGGAGCAGCGTGGAGGAAAATGGAAAGCGGATCATCTCGAACGTCCTTACGAGGCAGCAGCGTCGGCCGGTTGGGCATGGACGGGCGTCGTAGCCGAGCCACCCTTGAACAGTCCCCGCACCAGCACAAAGAACAGCGGCACGAAAAAGATGGCAAGCACTGTGCCGGACAACATGCCGCCGATGACGGCGACACCGAGCGCGTGCTGTGCACCAGCACCGGCACCCGTGCCCGTCACCATTGGCACCACACCGAGGATGAACGCTAGGGATGTCATCAGAATCGGCCTCAGGCGCATGCGCACAGCGGCCATGGCGGCATCGACCAGGCTCCTGCCGTGCTCGTTGAGCTCCTTGGCGAATTCAACGATGAGGATGGCGTTCTTGCACGCCAGTCCGATGGTGGTCAGCAGGCCAACCTGGAAATACACGTCGTTCATCTTCCAGGTGAGCACGGCACCCAGCAGCGCACCGAACACGCCCAGTGGCACGACCATGATCACCGAGAGGGGATCGCCCAGCTTTCGTACAGCGCGGCCAGACATAGGAACACGATGAGAATCGACAGCGTATAAAGCAGGGTGGTTTGCCCAGTGGAGGCCTTCTCTTGCATCGACAGACCCGTCCACGAATAGCCGATGCCGGCCGGCAGTTTTGCGACGGCATCTTCGACGATGGCCAGCGCTTCGCCGCTGGAGGCTTTGCCTGGCATGCCCATGCCCAGGATTTCCATGGACGGCACGCCGTTGTAGCGCTCCAGGCGCGGGGAACCCGACGTCCAGTCCACCTTGGCGAACGCCGTGAACGGGACCATGGTGCCGGCGCTATTGCGCACGTACCACTTATCGATATCGCCCGGGTTCATGCGGTAGGGCGCATCGGCTTGCAGCATGACTTTCTTGACACGGCCCCGGTCGATGAAGTCGTTCACGTAGCTACTGCCCCAAGCTGTGGCGAGGGTCGTGTTGATGTCGGAGATGGAAACACCGAGCGTTTCGGCCTTGTGGGCATCGATCTTCAGTTGAAACTCGGGCGTGTCTTCCTGCCCGTTGGGGCGTACGGCTACCAGGCGTGGGTCTTTGGATAGCGTACCTAGCAACTGGTTACGCGCCTGCATCAGCGCGTCGTGGCCGAGGTTTGCGCGGTCTTGCAGCATCAGATCAAAGCCGGTGGCGTTGCCCAGTTCTGCCACGGCGGGCGGCGCAAAAGCGAACACCCGGGCATCGCGCAGCGTGGCAAAGAAACCGAACGCCTTGTCCACGACACCGTTGACGCTGAGCGCCTCGCCCTTGCGCTCGTTCCACGGGCGCAGCTTGACGAAGGCAAAGCCCATGTTCTGGCCACTGCCGGCAAAGCTGAAACCCGCCACGGAGAACACGCCTGAAACCGCTTCTTTCTGGTCAACCAGGAAGTGGTGTTCCACTTGGCGCAGCACGTCTTCGGTGCGCGCGTTGGTTGCGCCCGGCGGCAGTTGCGCCAGGACGAACAGCGAGCCCTGGTCCTCATCCGGCAGGAAGCCGACGGGCAGCTTCATGAAGCCAACCACGACCATCGCGAGCAACACGCCGTAGATCATCATGTAGCGCCAGCCCTTGCCCAGCATGTGGCGCACGATGCCCTGATACCGCTGATTGCCGCGGTCGAAGGTCCGGTTGAACCAGCCGAAGAAGCCGGTGGTGGCCTGGACGTGGCCTTTCTCAACGGGCTTGAGCAGGGTGGCACATAAGGCAGGGGTGAGCACCAGCGCGACCAGCACCGACAGCGTCATCGCCGACACGATGGTGATCGAGAACTGCCGGTAGATCACACCCGTCGAGCCCTTGAAGAACGCCATCGGTACGAACACTGCGGCCAGCACGAGTGCAACGCCCACCAGCGCGCCCGTGATCTGCCCCATCGACTTGCGCGTTGCCTCCTTGGGTGAGAGTCCTTCCTCACTCATCACACGCTCGACGTTCTCCACCACCACGATGGCATCGTCGACCAACAGGCCGATGGCCAGCACCATGGCAAACATAGTCAGCGTGTTGATGGTGAAACCGCACGCAGCGAGCACGCCAAACGTGCCAAGCAACACCACCGGCACTGCGATGGTCGGGATCACCGTGGCGCGGAAGTTCTGCAGGAACAGGTACATCACCAGGAACACCAGCACGATGGCCTCAATCAGCGTGCGCACCACCTCTTCGATCGAGATGCGGACGAACGGCGTGGTGTCGTATGGCTTCTGCACCTTCATGCCTGGCGGGAAGAAGCGCTCAAGTTCGGCCACGCGGGCGTCGACCGCCTTGACGGTATCGAGTGCGTTGGCGCCCGTCGCCAGCTTGATCGCAAGGCCGGCGGCCGGCTTGCCGTTGTAGCGCCCGACCGTGTTGTAGCTCTCGCTTCCCAGCTCAATGCGCGCGACGTCGCGCAGGCGCACCTGAGAGCCATCGGTCTGCGTGCGCAGCAGGATGTTGCCGAACTCATCTACGGTCTTGAGGCGCGTTTGCGAGGTGATGGTTGCGTTGATCTGCTGGCCTGCCGATGCCGGCATGGCACCCAGTTGGCCGGCAGAGATCTGCGCGTTTTGCGCCTGGATGGCGTTCTTTACATCCAGCGGCGTCAGGCTGAAGTTGGACAGCTTGTTGGGGTCCAGCCAGATGCGCATGGCGTACTGCGAGCCGAACAGCGTCGTGTCGCCCACACCCTCCACCCGGCTGATGGCGTCCTGCACGTTGGCGGCCACATAGTCGGACAGGTCGGAACCGTTCATGCTGCCGTCTTCTGAAGTGAAGGCAAGCACGTTCAGGAAGTTTGTGGCGGATTTGGCGACCTGCACACCTTGCTGTTGCACCTCCTGCGGCAACAGCGGTGTAGCCAGCGCGAGCTTGTTCTGCACTTGCACCTGAGCGGTATCCGGATCCGTGCCGTTTTCGAACGTCAGCGTAATGGTGGCGGTGCCGGAAGACTCGCTGGTGGACGCCATGTAGCTGAGGTGATCCAGCCCCTTCATCTTTTGCTCGATGATCTGGGTGACGGTGTCTTCCAGCGTTTTGGCTGATGCGCCCGGGTATGTGGCCGTGATCGACACCGCCGGCGGTGCGATGCTCGGATACTGCGCGATGGGCAACGTGGCAATGGCCAACGCACCCGCCAGCATCACGATGATGGCCAACACCCACGCAAAGATGGGGCGGTCGATAAAGAAGCGTGCCATGGTGGTGTCCTGAATCAGTTGGCGGCCACGGTCGCCGGCTTGGTGGTCGCCGGCGTAGGCGCCTTCGTTGTCCACGGCGTTGTCTTGACCTCCGCGCCGGGCACGGCACGCGGCAAACCGTCCACCACGAGTTGATCGCCCGCGCGCAGGCCGGTGCGTACGAGCCATTGGTCGCCGACGGTGCGGTCGGTTTCCAAGGCACGCCGCTGCAGCTTGTGGTCGGCTCCCACCACATAGGCGAAGGGCTTACCTGTGCTGTCGCGTCCTACGGCCTGCTGTGGTACGAGGACTGCCTCATCCTTCACGCCTTCGGCCAGCACCGCACGCACGTACATGCCGGGGAGCAGCACGGCATTCGGGTTGGGGAACACGGCGCGCAGGGTCACCGAGCCGGTGTTCTGGTCGACCGTGACATCGGAAAACTCGAGCTTGCCTTCCAGCGGATAGGTGCTGCCGTCTTCCAGCTGCAAACGCACTGTAGCTGCAGTGGCGCCCGTCTTTTGGAGGTCGCCTCGCGCCATGGCCTGCTTCAGGCGCAGCAGTGCGGCGCTGGATTGCGTCACATCAACGTAGATGGGATCGAGTTGCTGAATCGTGGCCATCGCGGTGGTCTGGTTGGCCGTTACCAAGGCGCCTGGTGTCACGCTCGATTTACCGATGCGCCCGGAAATGGGCGCATCCACGCGGGCGTAAGCCAGGTTGATGCGACTGGTCTCTACGTTGGCGCGGGCGGCTGCCACATCGGCTTCGCCCTGGGCCAGGGCGGCCGCGGCATCGTCGTAGTCCTGCTGGCTCACTGCCTGGATGGCCACGAGCTCTTTGTAGCGCTCGGCCTTCAGGCGCGTGGTCTTGAGGTTGGCCTGCGCCTTCGCCAGCGCGGCCACATTGCTGTCGTAAGTGGCCTGGTAAGTGGCGGGGTCGATCTGGTAGAGCGGCTCGCCCGCCTTGACGTCGCTGCCTTCACGGAACTTGCGTGCCTTGATGATGCCGTTGACCTGCGGACGCACATCTGCAATCAGAAACGGAACGGTACGGCCGGGCAACTCTGTACTGAGTGCCACGCGCTGGGATTGCACAGTCATCACGCCCATGGTTGGCGTGCCTTCTGCGGGGGCGGGCCACCGGGGGGCTTGCCGCACGCAGCAAGTAGAGACGCTGCCGCAAGCGCGGCCAGAAACGGGGGCATAGCAGATGGGATCGGGCGCATGACAGGTTCCTGAGTATTCGGAGCATCTAAAACTAAACTGAACGGTATGGTATGAATATGATTTCGTGTGGTCAAGATCGCGCGCTTTCTAGATCGGAAATAGTGCGTTTCGGCTTCGACACGTTCTTTTCGATAGACCGTTATCCGTTTCAGAACCCACACGCCGTGGCGGAGCGAAACGAAGGCGTGCTGGCGCCGTCGTGCTGGAGGTGGTGTTGCTCGGCAACCAGTGGGAGCAAGGCGGCTCTGAAGCTCAGCCTCCCGCTTCACGGGTGTCAATGGCAGTACGAAGCTCCCGCTGAGCACGTATGGAGGCATTTAAAGTGTGCGATCGAGGGGGCTGCCAGCGACATTGCCAACGGGTTGTTAGCGCTCTTTTTCCGCTCACAGAGTCGTGGCGTACGCGGGGGCGTACGCGTCGAAATGCTGAAATAATCTCAGCATGCTCGTCGGCTTCTTGACACGCACAAAGGTGGCGTGGGATACGACACGTGCAAACGCGGCACCCCACTTCCGTGGGGGGCAGGCTCCTGTGTCAGTGCCGCAGATTTGACGACAACAAGAAGTTGGGAGGGTGTATGAGCAACAAACACGGACCACCAGCACCGCTGGCGGGCTGCGGAGCAAACGATTGGCGCAGCCACTTCACGATCCGAACGAGGGTCTTCAGGGCGGGCCTCATGAACGACGCTTTGACTTAACGGGCCATCCCCAGACTCCGAATCAACTGCGGCGCGCTGAGCGCTGTCCAGACAGCGCAGTGACTCGCTAGGGGCGGAGCGCTCCGTCGCCTTGCGTGTTATCGCAAGGCGCGACACTCACTCGCGGGCTGCGCTTGCCTCTCTTTATCGTGAAAACCACCATGTTGCTGACAAGCAAGCAATTCTTCGTAACCGTGTCCGCCGCCTTGCTGCTCGCTGCGTGCGGGGTGGCGGCAGTGATGCCACAACAACCGCGCTCTCTACGGGCACGACATCAACCTCGCCAGGTACGGGTGCAATGCCAACCCCTACGCCAACGGATGGTTCTGGCGGCACGTCTTCGGGCGGGGCAGCACCTCTGGCCCGACGCCCGCTGTGGCTCCGTCCACCGGTTGGGCCAACGTCAAGATGGGCGGCGGCGGCTACGTGCCCGGAGTGGTCTACCACCCGACCGTGGCCAACCTGCGCTATGCGCGAACAGACGTGGCCGGAGCCTACCGCTGGGACAACGCTGCCGGCAGCTGGACCGCAATGACAGACGGCTTCAGCCGCCTTGATGGCGGCTACGTGGGTGTTGAAAGCCTGGCGGTCAATCCGTCGAATGCCAATGCCGTCTACATGACAACGGGCATGTACACCTCATCCGGAAACGGGCGTTTCTACTACTCGTCCAATCAGGGCAACACGTGGAGCTACGTCACGCTGCCGTTTCCCGTGGGCTCGAACAACCAGGGCCGGGCGATTGGCGAACGGCTGGTGGTTGACCCGAACCGGCCTTCGACCATGTTTTATGCGTCCCGCACTGCGGGGCTCTGGAAGAGCACGGATGCCGGCATGCACTGGAGCCAGGTCGGCTCGCTGTCGTCTTACGTGATGAGCTCAACCGATATCGCCAACGCCAACCAGGGCAGCCCCATTGGCGTCGAGTTTGTCGTGCTGGACGCCACCGTTCCGACCACAGGCTTTACGCCGACGGGCAACGCGACCCCCACGATCTACGTGGGTGTGGCGCCGGACTACAAGGGCCTGGCGGGACTGGGCTCGTACCTCTACAAATCGACCGATGGCGGATCAACGTGGTCGGGCGTTTCGCTGCCCACTGCAGTCACCAGCGCCATTGCGAGCAACCAGCTCCACATTCCGCATCTGGCCCGCGCAGCTGACGGCATGCTGTACGTTCCGTTCACGACTGGGCCGGGCCCGGGCAGCGGTGCGCCATCGCTCCTTTACAAGTTTGACGGCGGCACGACGTGGACAAAGCTCATCGCCTCCGGCGAGGGTCAGTACTTCGGTGGTATCGGTGGCGTTTCGGTGCAGGGCAGCGGTGCGACTACAAAGATCGCGTTTGGCGTTTCGGGCACATGGGGCGACGCAGCCTGGGTGCAGGTTGCCATGCGCTCGGCCGATGGCGGACAGACGTGGTCGGAGTTCGGCCGGTCAGGCGATCTGAATGGAACTCACAACTTCCATGACGCAACCGGCACGACAGGTGCTTCGTCGCCCGAGTATTGGGGCTGGACGGACGATCTCCAGATCGATCCCTTCAATCCCGATCATGTGTCTTATGTGACGGGCGGCGGCGTGTGGTCGACGCGCGATGCGTTCTCCTCGTCAACACCGCACTGGAGCTTCGACGTCAACGGGATCGAGGAGATGATCAACCTCGCGATGGTGGCGCCGCCGCCTGGTGCATCCTACGTACTCGCCAGTGGGCAAGGGGATACCGGCCTCTACGTCCACACGTCGCTGACAGCGGCGGCGACGCGATCACCCAATCTCGGTGCGTCGCCGGCTCTTGGCCGTGGCGGCAACGGAACCGGTATCGACATGGCCTGGAACAATCCGGCCTACATCGCCGCAGTCGGAACATTCGGTACCTCTAAGGGGGCCTATTCGACCGACGCCGGCGCCAGCTGGACGAGCTTTGCGAGCGTGCCTCCGGTGGCAGCCACCCACTCGGGTGATCAATCCAGCGTGGTGGTCACGGCGGATGGCGCCAACGTGATCTGGGCAATTGCTGGTGCAGTGCCGTACTACACCACCGACAGCGGCGCCACATGGACCGCAACTAACCTGCCGGCTCCCGCTGTCGCATATCACATGGCGGCTGACCGCAAGAACCCGCGCAAAGTCTACGCTTACGAGCATGGCGGCAACTGGTGGTATCCGTCCAACTCCGGCAAGTTCTACTACTCATCCGACGGTGGGCACACCTTCAGCGCCAGTTCACAAACGTGGGCGCCCAATGGCTTCAATGTGACGGACTTGGCGGTCAACCCCTTTGCCGAAGGAGACCTCTGGCTGGCCGACGCCAATAATCTCTGGCATTCCGTCGACTCTGGGCTCACATGGACGAAGCTGACCGGCATGGCGACGGTGGGCGCGGAACCCACCAACGTACACGGTGCTATCAAGGTCGCTCTGGGTGTGCCCGCCACGGGGGCCGCGTATACGGCAGCCGTTTATCTCGTGGGAACGATCAACGGCAAGGACGCCGTGTATCGCTCCGACGACAAGGGTGCGAACTGGACTCGCATTGATGACGACGCGCACCGATATGGCGGCGTCTCCAGGATCGTGGCCGACACCACCGTCTACGGCCGCGTGGTCATGTCGGGCAGGGGTATGCTTTACAACTACTGAGCGGCCAGCGCCACCGTCTGATGGCGCTGAGAATGTGCGGTGCGCTAATCCAAAGGAGTCCATCTCCTGGCGCACCACGCCATAAGCGCGGCGGCAGACCACATCGTGCCGGCATGGGCGGATGATCCCGCCTTTGAGCGTGTGTTCAGCGTACTGCGACTGCTTTACGCCCTTGTTTTGCGGTCCTAATTAACTGCGATGCTTCAGTTATGGCGATGCTATGCAGCGGACGAGTGGGCAGTCGACATTGCTCAAAGCTGCTACCGAGCTTCAATCGTACTTTGTCTTTCTCAGAATAAAGATGGCGAGGCGACGCACGGTCGCTTTTCAAGTTTGCGGGCGCCCCTCGGCCATTAAAAAGTACAGAGAAGGTCTTAGTGCTTCTGTACTTTTGCGCTGCCGGCAATATCGTCAGCCGTCGACTTGATCTTATGGGCGAGGTTTGAGAAGAATGCATCCATCTTGTGCGTTGCATTCTCGAGGTTTTGATTCGGAAGCTTGTCGGAGCCGCCTGCAATCTTCGGTGGGTGGGAAACGTGGTGACCGGCGAGTGCGTTCGAAATTTTGCTAAAAATGCTCATGTTAACTCCTGGTTAAATAAATCAAGTGACCGAATAATTGGCTGGCCAGGTAGGAATTTAATCCGGGTTTCCGAAGGCCCAGGCAAGATTTCAGAATATATTAAGACAGACGCGAAATTCCGGTTCGTAGCGCTGAAATGCCGCTTGTTTTGTGCGTGAAAATTAATTGGTCGACGGTCTGATTGTGGTGTGGGCCATATTTTTCGGGTTCGGCTGCATCTTTTCGCCGTTGTCGTTATTAATACAATTGCGCCGAATTAACCTATTTGAGCCAGACCGATTGTGCCTAAGGGTTGTTCCCGTATGGGGGTTTCATCGGGTCTGGCAGACGTTATCTTATTTTGTTCGATGTCTTAAACAGGAAAAATCATGAAGAACGTGATCTGCTGCTTGGTGCTTGCTTTGACCAGCACCATCTTTGCGCAAGCGTCGTACGCTCAGGCCGCCGACATGGCCAGTCAGCAAGGGGGCGGCGCTTCGGATATGCAATCGTCTTCGGGCGGCGACATCTGGGGCTCGGCTGCCTGCATGGGCTGCCACTGAGCCCGCTGAAGGCGTGAGCTGAGTGCAGCTCCGTGGGGCCGACGTCAGCACAGTCCGTCAGATGGTGATAAGACCATTTGCAGGGCTTGCGCTACACGTCGGCGCCGCCCAATCCGCAGTCCGAAGCATTGCGGCGCTCAGGCACAGGATCCGTTGACTGAATCCGAACCACTACTTGTCCGATGGCCGATCTCGATTCGATCCCGAGTTTGTCGAAGATCTTCGCCACGTAGATTCTCACTGTCCAATAGCTGATCTTCAGCGCCATGGCGATCTGCTTGTCAGACATGCCCTGCAAGATCAGATGGCTGACTTCAGCTTCTCGCCAGGTCATGTCGAAGTACTGGACAAACCACGCAGCCGAACCAACGGTGTCCGCCAGGAGGTGCACGGTGGTGCATCCCGGGATCAGGCTCGCGCCATCCGTCCAACGTTCGACACAGAGCACGAAGCCGCTCCACGTCATATGGGTCGAGACCCCTGCACCGATCAGGGATAGCAGGCCGCACAGCGCATCTCGCCTTTCTCTTCCCAGACTTGCGAGCAGCGCGCGTGCCCGGCGATTCGGCTCCGGGGGCCGCGCGGGCTTCAGCACAAAACGCGGGTTGCTTTCTGAGGCGGCATTGCCTTGCGGGCGGCTCGCTTGGCGCAGTCGATGCGCGTTCAACAGATACGGCTGGAGCAACTGAAGCAGCGTTTGCTCGCGCACGCCAAAGCGTTTTTTGGATCGCTGGTGCCGAACCTGTAGTCGAGCAGCATGCCGGTGCCATCTTCCACAGACATGCTGATGCCGGGATACGTCCGATGGCGCGTCAGAAAATCAGCAAAGTACTCTGTGCGCCCCAGCGCACGGGCGTCTACCAGACTTTCCACAATCAATGGCCCTGGGCAGCCCCGCAGCAAAGGTGAGATTGGGTCGACGGCCTGGAAGTGGTTCCGGTATTCCGCATGCATGCTGGCGTCCCGCCCCCAGCCGCCGGGCTCCACCAGCACGCGTCCCTCGTCACGCCAGACCAGGTGCCCGACAACGTCCACATGTAGAAGCGCGCCCAGCGCTGCGACGAGCTCCGGGCGGTGCACAAAGCTATGTGCAGACGCCTGCTGCAGTTCTGTAGCAACGTGCAGTAGCGCGCGGACATCATCTGTGCAGAGGGTCGTCATGCTGCCGGGTAGAGAACGGGCGGGCATCGCGCCAGTGGTCCTTGGATGCATTTTTAATTGAGCCGGCCATCCATTTCAACTAGCCGCGGCCGCATGGGGCGTCCCTGAGAACCGGGTCGCTCGGGCGCCAGTCGACGCCGTTTCTCAGGGGCATCACTCAACTGGGCGTGACGGAGGTGTCCTGACCGTTGACGCGGACGATCACCGGCTGCTTATTTGGCGCCTTGTCGGCCACGATGTTGTACGAGACGACTTGCCCGTTGCTCCATTCGCAGTCCACCCGATATCCGCCGCGCGCCCGCAGGCCAGTGAATCGGCCGGCGGATTTCCATGCGGCCGGGCACGCTGGCAGCAGCACGATCTTCCCCTCGTGGCTTTGCAGCAGCATTTCGGTCACTGCACCGCTGATGCCAAGGTTGCCGTCGATCTGGAAGGGCGGATGATTGCAAAACAAGTTCGATAGCGTGTTGTAAGTCAACAGGCCTCTGAGCATGGTCTGGGCGCGCTCGGCGTCTCCGAGTCGCGCAAACAGAGCGCAGCGCCAAGGCCACGTCCATGAGCGTCGGCTGTCGCCCGACACCGTTCCCGCCGTGAACGTGATGTTGCTCCCGGGTGGCTCACCGCAACGGGCCTTCAGCGAGACAAGCGCGGCTGCAGCGAACGCAGGTGTTTTGGACGGGCTGATTTGGCGTCCCGGATATACCGCGAAGAGGTGGGATGTATGACGGTGAATGTCGGCCGGATCGTCACGGTCGGTTTGCCATTCCTGCAACTGGCCCCAACTGCCGATCTTGTTCGGCGCCAGGTCCGCTTGCATTTGTGCGACGGTCGCTCGGTAGGCCGAATCGACGTTTAGCTTGGCAGCGGCATCCTGATAGTTCTGGAACAGATCCCAAATGATCTGCTGGTCGTACATCACCCCGTCTTCGCGCGGTCCGTGTTCGGGCGACCATCCGTTCGGCGATACCAGCGTCCCGTTGGGCAGTCTCTTCAGGCGGTCTTCCCAGAACTGGCAAATTTCCTTGATGAGCGGATACGCGATGTTCCGCAGGTAGTCGATGTCCTGCGTGAATGCGAAGTGCTCGTACAAGTGTTGGGCATACCAGGCGCTGGCGACCGTGTTCCACTCCCAACCGTTCCCGCCGTAGATGCTTTGACTGGTTCTTGCTGTCCAACCGCGGTTCGCACCCAGCGCCGCCTTTGATGCGGCGCGGCTGGGCCCGGCAACCTGGGCGATGAAGTTGACGAGCGGCAGATGGCAGGCGGGCAGGTTGGTGCTCTCGGCTCCCCAGTAGTTCATCTGTATGTTGATGTTGGTGTGGTAGTCGCTCGCCCATGCAGGTTGGTTGTCCTGATTCCACAGCCCCTGGAGGTTCGCCGGCAGTCCACTCGGCCGCGACGAGCTGACGAGCAGGTAACGGCTGTAATCGAACATGGTCTGCTCCAGCGATGGGTCTGCAGCCCCGACGGCATAGGCGGCCCTTCGCTGGTCGGTCGGCAGAGCCGCCGTTGCAGGATCGGTGTTCCCCCAGTTGACAGAGGCGGTGGAGACCATCGCGCTGAAATCGGTGACGTGCGCGTCATGCAGTGCGCCGTAGCTCTTCGCCGCGGCTGCGGCCAGCGCGGTTGAAACGGCCGGCAGAGGATCGCCGCCGCGCCACCCCGACGCGTAATCCATTTTGTAGTTGGTGCGCGCATCGAGAATGAGCAGAAGGCCCGTGCAACCACTGAACGCCAGTGCGCCGCCCACCGCAGAGAGTTGTCCCCCGGTTGCGATAACCTGAATGCCGCATGCGTACTTGAGTGCGTTGGCCATCGTCCCGGAAAACGTCAGCCGCCCCGTGTTCGCATCCGCGCTCGTACTGGCGCCTTGATCAGACGTCAGATTGATCCGTCCGGAGAGACCTTGCATGCCGCTGGCGACGTAGCGGAACACCATCACGTCATCGATCTTGCTGGCGAAGGCTTCTCGCGTGATCTGAAGATTGCCGATGCCGAAGGTGGTGGTATGAATTGCGCTCCCTAAGTCGAGGGCGCGGCGATATTCCGAGACTGCGGTACACGAAGCCGTCGTAAAACCGTCACCCGTCAGCGCGATTTCCGCCACCTGGAAGTGGCTGACCCCAGCCTTGGGCGTAAAGGTGAATCGGTAAAAGCTGTAGGCGGTGGTGTTTTGAAAGCTGAACGTTTGCGCGAGCTTGCGGCTCGCAAAAGGCGCATTCGGCGCGCGCGAGTCCAGCGTGGTCCAGCTGATGCCGTCGTTCGAGCCCGACAGTGTCCATTGCTGCGGATCGCGTTCCGGTACATCGTTGGCGCTGGTCAATGTGTACGAGTTGATCGCGGCCGGGCGCGGCAAACGCGCCTGCCACATGACCGAAGAACCCGGTTGCTCGATGCACCACTTGGTATCGGGCGATTGGTCCGACGTCTTGAGCAGATCCTCTCCACCCGTGCTGCTGCCCGCGGCTTGTCCGGTCGGCGACGACAGATACAGCGCACGCGGCTCAGCCAGGCTCACGCCGGCCAACCCGATTTCCGCTACTTGGAAGTGGCTAACGCCGGCCCTCGGTACGAAGCTGAAGCGATAGAACCGGTAGGCCGTGTTATTGGTGAAGTTGAATGACCGAGTCAGAAATCGGCTCGAGAACGGCGCATCGAGCGTGCGCGAGTCCAACGTCACCCAGCTTGAACCGTCATTGGATCCGCTCAGCGTCCATTGCTGCGGGTCGCGCTCGGGGACGTCGTTAGCGCTCGTGAGCGAATAGGTCGTCACCGCAGTCGGTGTCGACAACTCGGCCTGCCAGGTCACAAGGTTGCCAGGGCCATCGATGCACCATTTGGTGCCGGTGTTTCCGTCGACGCTCTGCGCCACGCCTTCGGCAGCGCTACTGCTGCCCTGCGCGGACCAGCCAGTCACCGTAGCGCGGGGGACGAAGTCGAGCACAACGTTTCCGAACGAACGATAACTGCCGAAGCCAGTCACGCTTGTGTCGAAGGCTTCGTCGTTCTGGCCAGCCGAGGCATTGTCGTAGTTGTTGATCCCGCCCCACAGGCTTTGCTCGTTGAATTGGATGCGCTCGGACAACGGGCCTCCGAACAGCATGGCGCCCAGGCGCGCATTTCCAATAGGCAAGGCTTCGGACTGCCAGTCCGTTGCCGCACTGCCATACCAAAGGCTTCGTCCCAGCGGTTGTGCGGCTGTCGTGCCTTGCGTAACGCCCTGTGATAGAGCGGTCGGGCGCAATGCTGTGCTCTCTGGCCTCGCGGATTCGGCTTCGCCGTCTCCGCCGCAGGCATGGAGCAGGGGAGTCGCCGCGATGGCGCCGCCCAACTTGAGAAGCGCACGGCGGTGCGGGTCGTACTTGATCGTCATTCAGATGTCTCCTTCATGTCGCGCAGCCATGGGTGGTCGGTCATCCAACCGCTGTCTGTGCGGTTTTTGGGCACGCAAGGGGGCCATCAGGTGCCCGATATGGACCTGTTGAAGTTGCTGCTGCAGGGGGCGCTCGCCAGCCTCGATGGCCTCTTCGCCACCGACGGCGTATGGCCTTACGGCCGGCTGTACAGAGAGGTCAGCAGAAAGATGTGGTGCGCATCTCGGCTTCGTCCATCACCTGGAGGCCGAAACAGGCGCCGGCCAACGCTGTGCAGCGTCGGTTGTGCGCTTGGCGACATTGAAGAAACGTGGAACCGAGCGGGATGGCTCAATGACGGGGCGGCGGCCGCCGATAGCGGTCGAACTGCGAGAAGCTGCCATAGGATTGTCTCCGGCGTGCAAGTTTGTGAATTGCATCGATGTCCGACGCGCGCCTCGCCTCTCTCGACGCTCATCAGTGAATATAGTATTTATATTTGAGTCGACGAGCGTCAAGAAACGCCCTCTAGGGATTTGCCCTACTGAATCCGCGTGCAGTCCTTGGCCATTTGTGCTTGGGCCAGCGTCACCTTAAGATTTGTCCCCCTATGGACCCAATCACCATCTCTTCCGCTGAGGCGGGTGCCGACCGCTATCGCGCGCCGGCGCTCGACAAGGGCCTCGATATCCTCGAGTTGCTGTCCGAGTATCCGGATGGCCTGACGCGCGCCGAGATCGTCAAGGCGCTCGGCCGCAGTGCCAACGAGATCTATCGCATGCTGGAGCGGCTCGTTGCCCGGCAGTACGTGACGCGGTCCGCCGGTGGGGACCGCCACGCGCTGAGTTTGAAGATGTTTGCCCTGGCGCATCGACATCCGCCCGTCAATCGCCTGGTCACGCAAGCGCTTCCCGTGATGGACGCCTATGCTCGGCGGGCGGAACAGTCCTGCCACCTGGGCATGGTCGACCGCGGCAACGTGCTGGTGATCGCGCAGGTGCCGGGTCGGGGTCCGTGGGGCTTGTCGATCCGCTTGGGTGCGCGCGTGAGCCTGCTCGACACCGCGTCCGGCCATGTGCTCCTGGCCTGCCAGAGCGATGAACGCCGTGCGCAGATGCTCGGTGAGCACATCCCCGTGGAAGGCGAGGAGCCTATTCCTGCTGACCAGTTCGATGAAACACTGCAGGGCATTCGTGCCGTGGGCTACAAACAGTGCGAAAGCCGCCAATCCTTTGGCGTGGTCGATATTTCGTTCCCAGTCCTGGGGCCGGACGGGTATGCCTTGGCGGTATTGACGTCACCGTATATTCGTCGCATCGACAAGCATGCTGCGCCATCGCTGGATGACGCACGCGTGTTGCTCCAGCAGGCGGCGAAGGAGCTATCACTCAACAGGCAAGAGCGCGACGATAAAGCTTAGGAGCTATTGTGCGGCCAGCGGGCGCGGCCGAGGCTTGCAGTCTGCCTGCGGAATTACTATGCGGCCGATCCCTTGCATGAGCGCGGCCGCGCTCGCACAGCAACTGGCTAGAGCGTCATGCCTCCGGATGCCTCGATGACGGCACCGTTGATATAGCTAGCTTCATCGCTGGCGAGAAAAGCATAGATGTTCGCAATTTCCTCGGGCTTGCCTAATCGACGCAACGGAACTTGGCTGCGCATCTTCTCCAGCACGTCATCCGGTACTGTAGAGAGGATAGGGGTGTCGATGAAGCCAGGGGCGACAGCGTTGACCCGAATGCCTTTGGGGCCGAGTTCCCGGCTCCAAGTTTTGGTGAATCCAATAACGCCGAACTTGGCCGCAGCGTAGTTTGTCTGCCCGTAATTGCCGTAGATCCCGACAACCGAACTTGCATTCAACAACACACCGGATTTTTGCTCAACCATACAGTCAACTACAGCCTGCGCGGTATGGAATACGCCGCGCAGGTTCACATCAATGACTTGGTCAAACTGCTCGAGCGTCATGTTCTGAAGACGAGCGTCTCGCGTGATGCCGGCGTTGTTGACGAGCACGTCGATTCGACCGAACTGCTCGCGCACCGCCGTGACCATCTCCTCGACGGCTTCGCGGTGGGCAACGTTGACAGAAAACCCCACAGCGGTAGCACCGACATTGCGGCATGCCTCTACGACCGAGGCTACCGCTTCTGCGTTGAGGTCGCATATGGCAACCGTTGCGCCCTCCTGAGCAAATTTGAGCGCCGTTGCCGCGCCAATTCCCTGCCCAGCGCCCGTAATTACCGCGACCTTACCACCTAGTTTCATTTTATCTGCGTCCTTCGAAATAGATTGTGTGACCTTGACCGGCGTCTTTGAATACCCCCAAAAATTCTGCCGCTCTCATCTGCAGCGCGAACAAGGATCGTTGTCAACGGGCAATATCGCCTTACATGAGTACGCTTTGCGACGATTAATACCGCCATGGCGAATCTGAGCGGTGGCGCGGAGCATATCGATTTTAATAATAGGGTTGCAAGCGCCTTAAAGTAAGGTCACTTTCGGACTCAATGATGTCATTTTGGGACAAAAGCGCCATGATCCGCTTTAGAGCACTCAATTCAACTGACGCCGGCGCAGTGAGAGGCAACGCCAGCGCATATGTGAAGCCGTATGCTGACACTTAGAGATACTCGACATTGCCATCAACGCTGATGGCTTGTCCTGAAATGTTATGAGCCGCCGGCGACGCCAGAAAGAGCGTCATAGCTGCAATGTCGTCTGCGGTCACCATGCGGCGGAGAGAGATTTTGGCAAGATATTGTGCTTTCATCTCGTCGAAAGACACGCCGGTCGCTTCGGCCCTTGCCGCAATCACGCGGTCAATCCGCTCCCCCTGAACGACCCCTGGCAAGATGGCATTGACGCGGATGTTGCTTGGGCCCAGTTCAATCGCCAAAGACTTCACGAGTCCCACGATGGCCCATTTCGCAGACGCGTACGGTGTCCGAAACGCGTATCCCAGCCGTCCGGCAACCGACGACATAGCGATGATTGATGGGGAAGCAGATGTTGCTTTCAACAACGGTACAGCCTTACGAAGAAAGTAGTACTGACTGTTGAGGTTGGTCGCGATGGTTCGTTCCCACTCGTCCGGTCGTATGAAGGCGATGTCTCCGGTCGGACCAGCGATACCCGCATTGTTCACGAGGATGTCGAGTCCACCGAGTTCCGAGCTGACATCGTCCATGATGGCGTCAACTTGGTCGCGATTACTGACATCGACAACGCCCGTGTGAAACTTGGGGTTTCGCTCGCGTTTTCGCGATCGCGGACGGATCAACATCGCAGACATACACTGTCGCCTCAGCTTGGGCAAAGGCCTCGGCTATCGCCGCGCCGATGCCAGCCGCTCCACCGGAGATCAGAACCCGCAATCCTGGCTGGGGTTTCAAGAGTTCAAAGATGTTCATTTGTATCAAAGAGGAGATTTCCATTCACTGAAGGAGCCCTTCTAGACTCACCAATGCGCCATTGGCAGGCCCGCAACGGGAGAGCGAAAACAAGGGATTGAATCGTGTTTGAGGCTACCCAAAAAACGGTTCTGAGATCTGGGCCGCCAAAAGTCACGCTGGTGATCCATGGCGCAATCTTTCCACCCGTCTTCTCGATGATGCCCATGGGGACGATCTCGCCAGTTGAGAAGGCGGCTTCAAAGGCGGCGGTCGCCTCCTTGTTGCCATCCTCTAATATCGTATGTACTTCGCCCGTAGGAAGGATCGCGACGAGGCGGTCAGCGAAGATCATTGCGCACCAAAGATTTCCGTACGCGTCGAACGCGAGGCCGTCAATGAGGCCTGGTCCCAAGGAACTTGGTCCATATGTCTGCCTTGGACCTAGTTCGCCATTGTCGAGAACGCGAAAGCGGCTCACCCTTTCGCTGTCGTCTCGGCCACATACAGGAACTCTTCTTTGGCGTCGAATCGAATTTCATTCGTGAAAGCGAGACCGTCAGCGACAATGCGAGCGCCCCGATCGTCAATGAGTACAACATATCCGTCCGCAAGGTTGCAGCGGATGGCATCCGGCCAAGGACTCACGCGTGTTGAGACGGTAATCCAAAGACGGTCTTTGCTATCTCGCAAGACGAAGTTGACCTTCCCCAGCGGCGAGCCATCAATCTCGTCGAGCAGAACACGAAGTTCTCCTGTGCGCGTGAGTAGCTCCACGCGGTCTGTCCCAATGTTGGCAATGACCACGTTGCCTTCTGGATCCAAAGCCAGGCCGTTCGGCAGAGAGCCTCTTGTCAACCCATCACCCGTCAGAGGCGCCCCTGCACTCGCCGGCAGGATTAGCTGCTGTTCACCGGAAGTTTTGATGTGCATGACGCCGCCGCGGGCATCTGCTGCCAGAAGCGAGCCGTCGTGCTGGGCCAATATGCACTCCGGACGTTGCAGCTGTTGACCTACTGTCCGAATAGAAGTGACGTCGACTGTAAAACCACTGATTGGGTTCATTTGTCTCCACCGTATGCCTGAACACATCGGAACGACGCATTACCTCTGTGCTGTTTCCAGTCTGGCCGTGATCGGACGCTGTGCTTGGCCGATTGCCCTGGCCAGCAGTGGCACCAGCAGCAGGCCCAGTACGGAAGCAAACACAATAACGGTGAACCCCGAAGCGCTTTTTCCAGTCATCGTCTCTGCCAAACCGAAGAGGTATGGTCCAACGAACCCGCCCAACAAGCCGATGGTGTTAATGAAAGCGAGGCCGGCAGCTGCTTGCACACCTTGCAGTCGCTTCATCGCGATAGCCCAGTACGAGGGCAGAACGCCGCCGGCAAAGAAGCCTGTGATGCCAAGGAGCGTAAGCTGAGCCGCTTGATTGCCGGTTGCGATGAACGTGCACGCGCTTACGACAACTCCTGCTGTCAAGATGCCAAGGAAGCCACATTCATTGTTCACACGTCGATGAATGCGCGGGAGCGTCAAGACACCGACGAGAAACCCAATCCCGACGCTACTCGACAATATGCCTGTGACAATCGGTGAGCTCACGTGCATCTGTGCGACGATTGAAGGGGTAAAGAAGTACAGGCCAACGAACGCTACTTGGTTCAGGAAGTAGATGAGAGCGATAAGGACCGTCGTAGGCCGCTTCAGCGATGCGAGCCAGTCTGAGGTAGTTAATTCAGCGTGGCCGTGAGTGTCTATTACCGCGTGAGTTTCGAGCGCCTCAGCCTCTTTTTCCGATAGCCAGGCCACTTCAGATGGGCGGTTCGGAAGCTTAAAGAACAGGATGACGCCTAGCGCAATAGTGGGGAGACCTTCCAGTAGAAACATCCATTGCCAGCCGCGAAGGCCGCCGATGCCAGCGAACTCCATCAGGCCGGCGCCCAGAGGATTCCCGATGATGAGCGCGATAGACGGGGCTGTGTAGATCCAGCCAACCGCAACGGCGCGGTCTTTAGGCGCAAACCACAGCGTCACCATGTACATAAGGGCAGGGAAAAGCCCGGCCTCAGCGGCGCCTAACAGTACGCGAAGGACGTAAAACGACCACTCGCCCCGCACGAACATCATTGCAGTCGATAGTGTTCCCCACGTGACCGCGATTCTTGCTATCCACAGGCGGGGCCCCATGCGATGCGCGGCGAGATTGCTGGGAACTTCCAGCAGGGCATAGCTGATAAAGAAGATGCCAGCACCAAGTCCATACGCTGCGGCGCTGATGCCGAGATCTGCTGCCAGAGCAGTCTTTGCCAGCGCCACGTTTGTTCGGTCGATGAAGGACAGGAAATAGATGAGGCACATCAGTGGGATGAGCCTCCACATTACCTTGCGCGTTGCAAGGCGATGCACGTCTTCCGGGCTGCGGTCCACGGTTACGGTATTCATGGCGTCTCCAAAGAATACATCGCTCGCCTCCTTTCTTATGTTCGACGTAGACAGCTACACCGATATGGAGGCGTTCTGAAATAAATTGCTTAGACTTGTGGTCGGTCGTAAGCCGATCACTAATTTAAAAGAGACTTTGTTTCGGCCTTTCAAACCTAGCATTTGTCGAGCTTCCGCGGGCGTGGCAATTTCGAAAGACAGATCTTCGAGGATTCGCCGAATCTTGCCGACCTGCTCAGAGTTTGATTTCGCTTTGACGCCACGCGACAGATACACACTGTCTTCCAGTCCAACGCGGACGTTTCCCCCATGATTGCGCCCATGGTGACCAGCGACATCTGATGACGTCCGGCGCCAAGGATGGAAAACTGATAGTTCTCGCGTCCGAAGAGCCGGTCAGCGGTGGAGCGCATGATGGCGAGGTTTTCGGGGTCAGGGCCAATCCCGCCGAGAATGCCGAGGACGGACTGGATAAAGAACGGTGGCTTAATTAGGCCGATGTCAATGAAGTACGCTAAGTTGTATAAGTGGCCGACGTCATAACACTCGAATTCAAACCGGGTTCCATACTCATGGAATTCGGTCAGAATATTCTTGATGTCCCGGAAAGTGTTCCGAAAAATCATGTCCTCCATACCTGTGACGTATTCCTTTCCCAATCGAATCGCCAGGAAGACATCTTCGCTGCGATTGGATGGAGTGAAAATTCATGGAACCCATGTTTAACGAACACATCTCCGGTTTGGCAACACGGGCGTACGCCAGCCGTTCGTCTAGCGTCATGCGCGTGCTACCGCCCGTCGAGATGTTGATGACGGCGTCGGTTTCGGCAGCGATTGCAGGCACGAACTGGCTAAAAACATCAGGCGACGGCGTTGGACGACCGTCTTCTGGATTGCGGGCGTGAAGGTGAAGGATCGCTGCGCCAGCTTGCGCTGCCTCGAGTGCTTGAACCTTGATTTCCTGGGGCGTCAAGGGCAGATATTCCGACATAGAAGGCACGTGCGCAGAACCGGTGATAGCGCATGTGATGATGACCTTGTTGCTGGAGTTGCTCATTTCCATATCCTGTCTATGGGGCTACGTGCACGTCGCCAGCAATGGCATACGTACGAATCTGGCCAATGACGTTAAGAACTGTCGGCAGGGTGCCAATGTGGTTGGCTGGCAAACAGTGTGCGCAGCGACTAACTGCGGCTTGGAAGCTGACACTCAGCGTTGGCGCGCTCGTATTCGTGACTCTGAGGTCCGAAAACGAGGCCTAGTCGAAAGGGGCCCACGAGAGAGGGTGGACATGCTGGTCTCCGATATATGTTCAGGCCCCACGCCTTGATATGGACCTGTCAGTTGTGTCACTGATGGTAGTAAGATCCCTGTGACCATGGAAGGTCTTTATCGGACAAGCTGATGTCCTTAAAGGACATCAAGGGAGGCGTTGTGTTGTCTACCTTTCCGCTGATGAACGAACGGATTTATGCGCCTTATAAGATCGCGGCGCTGGTAGAAGTGTTGGCGGAGCAAGGGATTGCACCCGAGGACAGTCTAAAAGGCAGCGGCGTGTCCGCCGATCAGATTTACGACGCATCCGTGCTGACATCTGTCCGACAATATGCGGCCGTTTGCAGGAATGCTATCGCGCTGTCGTCCGACCCAAGCACGCCGTTCAAAACGGGGCGCGTCTTCATCTCGCGGCATATGGGATGTACGGCTACGCGTTGATGTCGTGTCTTTCGCTACGAGACTATTTTCGACTGGGCGTCAAATATCATCGGCTCGCAACGCCGACCCTTACGATCGAGTGGACGGAACGCGCCGATAGTTCGGTGTGGACTTTTCCAGACGCATTCTCCTCGAACCTCCCACACGAGGTGCAGCAGTTTCTGCTTGAGCAGCAGTACACGCAGCACGTGACGCACCTTCAGGATGTGGCTGGTCGAAGCTGTCCTCCGATGCTCGCTCGATTCGCATATCCAGCCCCTGAATATGCCGCTGTCTATCCCGAGTACCTAGGATGCCCGTGTGAGTTCGATGCCGACGAATGTCAGCTTATCTACGATAGTTCAGTCCTGGAAATTCAGCCTCATCTCGCTCACCGACATTCCGCGGCGCTGATCCAGGAGACATGCGACAGACTCATCGGGCAAGCAAAGACGTCATCGGGTGTCTCGGGTGAGGTCTATCGTTTGCTCATGAGCAAGCCTGGCGTGTTTCCCGATATGGAAAGCATCGCAGATGCGCTCAAGATGACGACGCGCACACTGAGGCGAAAACTTGAGGTTGAAGGGACTTCGTTTGTCGCCATTATTGACGACGTCAGATGCTCACTTGCTCTCGAGTATCTGAAGACAACGAAACTGAGTACAGACGACGTCGCAATGCTAGTCGGGTTCACCGACACGGCTAATTTCCGACGAGCGCTGAAACGTTGGACGGGAAAGGGTACGGGCGAGCTTAGGGGCAACCGTGCAGATTTGGGGTGAAGTTCCTGTATTGATCCTTTTTCCTACATCATGCAGCGCCGCGCAGACGCCGTCGCTGACTAGACTCCCAGGGCACGCTGAAGTCATCAAAGTCGCCGGGCGCTCCCGAAGGCAGTTGTAGGTCTGTCTTCTTGCCGTGGAACGCGATGGCCTTGTCGTCGACGCGCCGGTCGCCCTGCTCGCGCCGTCCAGCAGCTTTCAATGCAGGACGGAACCCGTGGCCTCACATCAAAACGGGTCGGAGCAAACGCGCTGCAATGCTCACGGGTTCAACGGTACGGTCTCTATATGTGGACGGCAATCTACCCTCGCCCTTCGATGTTTGCGGCGGTCAGTAGCGGACGCCGAAAGAGTTGGCCGCTGGAGCGAGAGCGTCTTATCACTCGTGCTCGGAAACCGCGGTTCCCGTTTGGGCGATCTCTTTGATAAGTTGCATCACCGTGCGGCTGGCAAGCGTCAGGTCACCATGCCGTGACATCGCCAGCGCGATATACCGATAAACCGTCGGATCCACAACCTTGGCCGCTTGCAGCCGTCCTTCGCGCACGGCGTTTGCAATGGCATATGGACCCAGCAGTGCATACATGCCGCCATCCTCGACGATGCGCGTCTGCAGGCTGAGGGAATCCGCTTCCACCACGACGTTCAGAGAGATACCGCGCTGGGTCGCGAGGTGGTCGAGCCAATCCCGCCAACTGCTGGGCCGGCAGAACGAAACCAGCGGTAGATCGTTCACGGCTGCAAACGGCACCGTGGGCTCGGCCAGAAGCGGATCGCCGGGTCTGCCAACCAGGTATGTCGCGGCTTCGGTGAGATAGATGTCCCCGTGCTTGGGTGTCGGGCTGTGCCGGAACAACAGGGCAAGATCGACGCTGCCTTCTTCCAGCCAGGTTTCCAACTGCGCGCCTTGACCTTCTCGCACGCTGAGTTTCACGAGGGGATAGCGCTCGCGCAAACGGTAGTACAGCGTGCTGACCAAAGGATGCGCCGTAGAGGGAATGATGCCCAGGCGTACGGTCCCGATTGGTTTGCCGGCGGAACTTTGAATGTCGTTGGCCAACTGCTCCGTGCCCGCCAGCCATGCCCGCACCTTCGGTGCGATGCGCTGACCCAACTCCGTCAGCACAACGCCGCGACCCGTCCGCTGAAATAGCCGGCCACCGGCTGCCTGCTCCAACTCGGCAATCTGTCTGCTGATATGCGGCTGCGTGGTGCCGTGTGCCAATGCCACCTTGCTGAGGCTGCCAAGTTCGGCGGCCTCGATGAACAGTTTCCAGCCCGCGTAATCCACGGCGTCCCCACGGTCTTGATATGTCAATTCAGTATATCTGAAATGCCGGAATTCATTCTTCCGGCATGCCTTGCGCCTCCCTAGACTGCATCGCAAGCACGTTGACCACCCAGGCGTTCCAAGGCTTCGCCGGCGACGAGCGCTCCCCGGGCACCGGCATGACGCCCCCGGGGAGACCTATCGATCCACTCGTGAGGAGACTCCATGAAAGACATTGATCTGCGCGGCCTCGTACCCGCCCCCGTGACCCCGTTCACCCGTGATGGCGCTGTCGACCACGCGGCCATTCAACGCCTGGGCAAGTGGCTCGGCAGCTTTGACGGTGTGAAAGGCCTGGTTGTGCTCGGGCACGCCGGGGAAGGCACCTTCCTGTCCCAGGAAGAGCAAACCGCCGTGATCGAGAGTTTCGTGAAGTCGGTCGACGGCAAGCTCCCCGTTATCGCCGGCATCACGCTTGAGGGCACGCAGGTGGCCGCGGCTGAGGCCAAGCGTGCCGTCAAGGCCGGTGCCTCGGCTGGTCTCGTCTATCCGTCGCACGGTTGGCTGCGCTTCGGTTACCAAAAGGGTGCACCGCAGGACCGCTATCGCGCCATCTATGAAGAAAGTGGTTTGCCGCTGATCCTCTTCCAGTATCCGGACGTGACCAAGGCGACGTACAACCTGGAAACGCAGCTTGAGATTGCCGCACAGCCGGGCGTGTTCGCCATGAAGAACGGCGTACGCAACATGCGCCGCTGGGATACCGAAATTCCCGTGATCCGCCGCGAGAATCCCGACCTTCAGATCCTGACCTGTCACGATGAATACCTGCTGCACACCATGTTCGACGTGGATGGCGCACTGGTTGGATACGGCAACATCGCGCCCGAACTGCTGATCGAACTGATCGCGGCCGGCAAGGCGAAGGACTACTCGCGCGCGCGTGCCCTTCACGACAAGCTGTTGCCGATCACGAAGAACGTCTACCACCGTGGCTCGCACATGGAAGGCACCGTCGCGCTGAAGCACGCGCTCGTCGCCCGGGGCATTCTCGAGCACGCGACTGTGCGTTCTCCGCTGCTGCCGCTCGAACCCGGGGCGGAGATCGACATTGCCAACGCCATGCGCTCGGCCGGGCTCACCGGCCCGGGTGCCGGAGTGGTGCAGCCTCTTGCCGCGTAAGGCAAGCAGGCCAAGGCCAACGCCTTGAAGGCGTGGCACACGGTATGAGCTGCCGCGTTGTCGGCGTGTGCACACCAAAAGCAGTACCTGTCCGGGCGTGATACAAGCGCTATCAAAGCGCCACGCCCGGCGCCACAGCCGACCAACGGCTGCCACCAGAACAACAAGATCATCGATGCAGGACGCAACCCGTGGCCTCGCATCAGAACAATGACATCTGGAGACAACATGACCATCACCACGCCCGCCTTGGCACACCACGGCGTGCAGGAGACCGCGCACACCGCCTCAGCCGATTCCGGCTCGCGCGCCGCACAGCTCCTCTTTCGTATCGAGAACGTCCCCTTTAGTCGCTGGCACACGAAGGCCCGCATCATCATGGGCAGCGCCACGCTGTTCGACGCGTTTGACGCGCTCTCGCTGGCCTTCGTCATGCCGGTGCTCGTGGGACTGTGGCATCTCTCACCGAGCGAAATCGGCGTGTTGATTGCCGCCGGTTATCTTGGCCAGGTGGTCGGCGCGCTGCTGTTCGGCTGGCTGGCCGAGCGTCTGGGCCGGGTGCGGAGCGCCACCATTACTGTCGGCCTGATGTCCGTCATGAGCGTGGTGTGCGCGTTTGCCGGTAACTTTCAGATGCTGTTCCTGTGCCGGTTCCTGCAGGGCATCGGCGTCGGTGGTGAAGTGCCAGTGGCGGCGACCTACATCAACGAACTGTCGCAAGCGCACGGGCGCGGACGGTTCTTCATCCTGTACGAACTGATCTTTCCGCTGGGGCTGCTGGCGGCGGCTCAGGTTGGCGCGTTCCTGGTGCCGCGCTTTGGCTGGGAATACATGTTTCTGGTCGGTGGCATTCCTGGCATTCTCGTGGCGCTGCTGATCATGCGCTTGCCCGAGTCTCCGCGCTGGCTCATATCCAAGGGCCGCTTTGACGAAGCCGAACACGTGATCCGGGACATTGAAGCCAGCACGCCCCGACGCAATCTCGACCCGCAACGCGACAGCACCGAAATCGACACGCGAGTCGCCACGCTGCTCGATGGCATCCGCGCACGTCGCAAGGGCTCGTGGAAGGAATTGTTCTCGCCGCTGTACCGGGGGCGGACGCTTGTCGTGTGGTTGCTGTGGGCCAGTTCCTACTTTGTCGCCAACGGCATCAATAACTGGCTTCCGAGCCTGTACAAGACTGTGTATCACTTGCCCCTGCAAGAGTCTCTGCATATGGCGTCGGTGTCGAACGTCCTTAGCACCTGCGCCGTGCTGGTGTGCGCGCTGCTGGTGGATCGCGTCGGTCGTCGGCGCTGGGCCATGGCGTGCTTCCTGATCAGTGGCGCCTTGCTGGCGGCATTGGCAGCGATCGGTGCCGGCAGTGCGCTGTCCGTGATGATCCTGGCGTCTTCTGCCTACGCTGTGATGGGGACGACCACCGTACTGCTGTATCTGTACACGCCTGAAATCTATCCAACCCGCATGCGCGCCATCGGCACAGGGCTGGCGACGTCATGGTTGCGTGCCGCATCGGCTGCTGCGCCCGCCATCGTCGGTGTGGTTCTTGCCGGCTACGGCATCGCCTCGGTGTTTGTCATGTTTGCGCTGGTGAACGTCATCGGCCTGCTGGCGGCCATGCGCATGATCGAGACCACCAATCGAGCGCTCGAAGACATCTCGCCCTAGGCATCACGGCGCCACCGCGCGCCATCCCTCTACCTTCCATCCTGCATTGCCCCAAGAGGGGTCGCCACGTGCGACCGCCTCTCGGCGGCGTACATCCCAAAAAACAGACAAAACCCGGCGCGGTGTCACGCGCGGGTACAACACAGAGGAGACCTCACCATGAAAACCACGTCCTGGCTGATCGGCATGAGTATCGGTGCCGCCACCCCGATGATGGCCGCTGCACAGTCCGTCACGCTCTACGGCCTGATCGATACCGGCGTTGAATACGTCAATAACGTTGGGACCACGAAGAGCGGGCTGGTGCGCATGCCGAACCTCACAGGCACCGTGCCGTCGCGGTGGGGCGTGCGCGGCAAAGAAGACCTGGGCGGCGGTCTGCATGCCGTCTTTACGCTTGAATCGGGTTTTGCGCCTGACTCTGGCGTCTCGAATCAGGGCGGACGGCTGTTCGGCCGGCAAGCAAACGTGGGGCTCAGCGGGCCGTGGGGGAGGTGACGTTCGGTCGGCAGAACACCATGCTGTTCTGGGCGATTCTCGACTCGGACATCCTTGGGCCCAACGTCTATGGCGGTAACGCGTTGGACAGCTATCGCCCGAATGCGCGAGCCGACAATGCCATCGCTTACAAGGGCAAGTTGGGCGGGTTCACCGTGGGCGCCACGTATAGCTTTGGCCGCGACACAGTCAACGCAGGCACGAATCCAGCCGGCACGAACTGCGCCGGCGAACTGGCATCGGACAGCCGCGCGTGCCGCGAATGGTCTGCCTTGCTGATGTACGAAACCGGCAGCTGGGGCATCTCAACCGCGTACGACTCGCTGCGAGGCGGCCCCGGCGCAGCGGCCGGCCTCAGCAGTAGCAAACTCAAGGACGATCGGCTGCTCCTCGGAGCTTACGCCTTATTCGACAAGACAAAGGTGGGCATCGGCGCTTCGTTCCGCAACAACGAAGGTGGCGCGCCATCACACAGCCAGTTGTACTACGCAGGTGCCTCCTACGACATCACACCGGCATTCAACCTTGCAGGGCAGGTCTACTACTTGCACTTCAACAACAGCGCCAACAAGGCATGGCTGGGCGCCATCCGGGGCACCTACGCATTCTCGAAGCGGACGTCGGTGTATCTCACCGGCGGGTACATCGATAACAGCGGACAGTCGAATCTGTCGGTGAGCGCCGGTGGGAGTGGAGGGACGAGCAACCCGGCGCCTGGTGGCAATCAACTCGGCGTTATGGCGGGGGTTAAGCACGCGTTTTAAGAAGTCCCTCAAGTTTTTTCTCTGAGAGTGCGCGCAAAAACTCGGCTGTGCGAGGAATTGGAGGTCCGTAGGCTTGCGGCAACCTACTGCCAACCTTCGATGACAAAGTCGGCTCTTTCCCAGCTTTTCCGCCCGGGTCAACTCGATTTGGGTGCTTTCAGCGCACTTCGACAGACTTTATTCCCCTCCGACAAGACTTTATTTTCTCCAATCAGCCCATCCAGCAAGCCATCCCGGATCCCGCTACAATATCGTTGACACATCAATCGTTGATGTATCATTTGTATTGCCGCTCCTCCGCCATGGCCGTTCACACCGCGCTTCCCCACTCCCATACCCAGGTTCTGCCGTTCAAGGAATCGCTCCTGGCGATGATCGGCATCTGCTTTGTCGTCGTTCTGGTCGCCTTCGATCAGACCGTGGTCGGCACTGCGTTACCGACCGTGGTGGCCGAACTCAAGGGTTTTGAGCTGTACGCATGGGTGGCGACGTCGTATCTGTTGACCTCCGTGGTAACGGTGCCGATCTTCGGGCGCCTGGGCGACTTTTACGGCCGCAAGCCGTTCGTGATTGCCTCCATCGTGGTGTTCACGCTGGCATCGGTCATGTGCGGCATGGCAGGCAGCATGACGTTTCTCGTGTGGTCGCGGGCGCTGCAGGGCATTGGCGGCGGCATGCTGGTCGGCACGGCGTACGCATGCATTCCCGATCTCTTTCCCGATGCGCGCGTGCGCTTGCGCTGGCAGGTCATGCTCAGCGCCTCTTTCGGTATTGCCAACGCCATCGGCCCGACGCTGGGCGGATGGATGACGCAGGCATTCGGATGGCGGTCGGTGTTTTACGTAAACATCCCATTCGGTGTGCTGGGGCTGTGGTTTGCCTGGCGCTTCCTGCCGCACCTGCGTCAGAACATGCACACCGGGCGTATCCGGCTGGATTGGCAGGGTGCGGTGCTGATCACCGTGGCGCTGGGGGCGTTGCAGTTGTTCGTCGAATGGCTGCCGCGACATGGGCTGACGCCGGCGTTGTTCGGCTGGCTGGTGCTGTCGGCAGCAGCGTTTGTGGCGCTGTGGTGGTGGGAGCAGCGTGCGGAACAGCCGCTGCTGCCGTTCGACATGCTGCGCAATCCGGCGCTGGCCGCGCTGTTCATGCTGGCGTTGCTGTCGGGTTTTTCGATGTTTGCGGTGCTGTTCTATGCGCCGTTGCTGTTCCAGGGCGGGTTTGGCATGTCGCCGCAGGAAGCCGGCCTGGTGATCACGCCGCTGGTGGTCTGCATCACGCTGGGCAGCATCATCAACGGGCGCATCGTCACGCGCATTCCCAATCCCAACGCCATGCTGTATGCCGGCTTTGCGCTGCTGACGGCGGCGGTGGCCGGCATGTCGTTGTCGTCCCGGGGCATGCCGCATACGGTGCTGACGTTGCTGATGCTGCTGGCCGGTCTGGGGCTCGGTTTCGTGCTGCCCAATCTGACCGTGTTTGCTCAGCAGACGGCCGGCCGTGCGCATCTGGGCATTGCCACCGCGCTGCTGCAATCGCTGCGCATGGTGGGCGGTATGGTCGGCACGGCGCTGGTCGGCACGCTGGTGAGCGAGCGCTATGCCTCGGGCGTGGCCAATGCACTGCGCGCTGACAGCGCGACGCAGTGGCTGCATCAGCTTGCCGATCCCGAAATTCTCATCGATCATGACGCGCAAGCCGCCTTGCTTTCGCAGTTGCATGCTGCCGGCCACGACGGTGCGGCGCTGCTCGAAGCTGCGCGCCATGTGCTGGTGAGTGCCATCCATATCGGCCTGATCGTGGCGACGGTGGTGGCGCTGATTGGCCTCTGGTATGTGCGGCGGGTACCGCCCGTGGTGCTGCACCATGTCGAGCCCGTGCAACATACGGAATAGGCGAGACACGCCGGAGCGGTTAGGATGCGCGGTTTCCCAGCAATCTCAGCCCTGATCGATGACCTCTGAACGCGAACGCTTCGCCGTCATGCACCAGTTCGGCCGCACCTATCGTGCGTTCATGGCCGCCTTCGAGGCGCATGTGGGCCAGCCGATGCCGCGCTGGCGCATCCTGCTGGCGCTGCACGACAACACCGGCGGCGGCATGGCCCAGAAGCAACTGGCCGAGCGCCTGCAGATGGACCCTGGCGCGCTGACCCGCCAACTTAAGGTGCTCGAGCAGCTCGGCTGGATCGAACGCGCGACCGATGCGCGCGACAATCGCCTGACCAACGTGTCGCTGTCAGATGCCGGCCTGGCAGTCGTGCTCGACTGCATGCCGCGCCGCATCGCCTTCATCAATGCCACGCTCGATGGGCTGCCGGACGACCTCGTCCACGCGTTGTCCGAAGCGCTGGCGCAAATCGAAACACGTCTGGCCGAAGTGCCGGCGCTGGCCACCGCGGCTTCCACCGCATCCGATAGCAAATCCGCAGATCAGCCCGCAGACCGTTAATGCGCGCTGAATGCGTTCCGGAGACAACCATGTCCATGGTGATCAACAGCGCGCTGTACCGCAACGGCAAGCGTGAGCGTGACTTGTCCGTCGAGGCCATCAGCGACGTGCTGCACACGCCGGGCTCCTTTGTCTGGCTTGGTTTGCATGAGCCCGACAACGCGATGCTTGACCGCGTGCAGGAGGAATTCGGCCTGCACGATCTCGCCATTGAAGACGCCCGCAACGCGCACCAGCGGCCCAAGCTCGAGCTGTACGGCGACGTGCTTTTCATCGTGCTGAACACCGCGCAGATAGAAAACGGCAACGTCGTCTTTGGCGAGACGCACCTGTTTGTCGGCCGGGACTTTCTCGTCTCGGTGCGGCATGGGCCGTCGGCGTCGTATTCGCCGGTGCGCGAGCGTTGCGAGCGCACGCCGCAATTGCTGGCCAAGGGCGCGCCGTTTGCGCTGTACGCGGTGATGGACTTCGTGGTCGACAACTATCAGCCCGTGCTGGAACGCCTGCAGGAAGAGTTCGAGCAGATCGAAAGCCAGATCTTTGGCGACACGTTCGATCGCGCGGCCATCGAGCGGCTCTATACGCTCAAGCGCCAGCTTCTGCGCCTGCGCAACGCCGCGCTGCCCGTGGAAGACATCGCCGGGCAGCTCGTGCGCCTGCATGAAGACGTGGTGCCCAAGGAACTGCGCGCGTATTTTCGCGATATTGCCGACCATGCGCACCGCGCGGTGGGCGCGCTCGACGTGATTCGCGAAATGCTGACCACGGCCATCTCCGTGAACGTGGCGCTCGTGTCGGTCACGCAAAACGACATCGTGAAGCGGCTGGCGGGGTGGGGCGCTATTCTGGCAATTCCGACCGTGGTGTTCAGCAACTACGGCATGAACTTCAAGGGCATGCCGGAGCTGGAGCATCCGGCGGGGTATCCCATCGTGCTCGCGTGCACGGCCACCGCTTGCGTGTGGCTGTATCGCAAGCTGCGCAAATCGGGCTGGATCTAGGAGGCAAGAGATGGCGCGTTGCTGCTGGGCGGGCGAAGACCCGCAGATGATCGAGTATCACGACACCGAGTGGGGCGTGCCCTCGCACGATGATCGCCACCTTTACGAGATGCTCATTCTCGAAGGCGCGCAGGCCGGGCTGTCATGGCAGACCATTCTTCGCAAGCGAGCGCGCTATCAGGAAGTGTTCGAGGGGTTTGATGCGGCACGCGTGGCGCGCTTCACGCCGGCGCGCATCGAAAAGCTGCTCGCTGATCCGGGCATCGTGCGCAATCGCGCCAAGGTCGAGGGCGCCGTCATCAATGCGCGGAAGGTGCTGGAGCTTCAGGAAGAAATGGGTTCGCTCGACGCATTCCTGTGGTCGTTTGTCGATGGCAAGACCATCGTCAACCGCTGGGACAGCTACCGCGATGCACCCGCCGCGACCGACGCATCCAAGGCGATGAGCAAGGCATTGATCAAGCGCGGTTTCAAGTTTGTCGGCCCGACCATCTGCTACGCCTTCATGCAGGCCACCGGCATGGTCGACGATCACGAAGCGGGGTGCTTTCGCGCCGGCAAGGCATAACGCTCAACGGCGCTTCTTGATCGGATGAATCTCCGTTATTCTCGCCAGTCCCAACACTGACGGAGTCGTTTTTCATGTCGCTGAATTTTCTCGGCATTGCCGGTAGCCTGCGCCGCAAATCCACCAACCAGGGCCTGCTGCGCGCCGCGTCCACCCGCCTGCCCGCCGGCGTTGAAATGGACGTGGCCGACCTGACGGATATTCCGTTCTACAACGCCGACATCACGGACAAGCCCGCTTCGGTGGTGCGCGTGCTCGAACAGATCGGGCGTGCCGATGCGCTGGTGCTGGCTTGCCCCGAATACAACTATTCGCTAGCGCCAGCGCTGAAGAACATTCTGGATTGGGCCTCGCGCGAGCCCAACAACGCGTTGCTGGCAGGCAAGCCGGTCGCGATCCTGGGCGCGGGTGGCGGCATGGGCACGTCGCGCGCGCAGTACCACCTGCGTCAGGTGTGCGTGTATCTGGATCTGCATCCGCTGAACAAGCCGGAAGTGTTTGCCAACGCGTTCGCCGGTGGTTTTAACGCCGATGGCGATCTGACGGACGAGCGCATTGCCGGCCTGATCACCGAACAGATGCAGGCACTGGCCAACTGGACGTTGAAGCACAAGGCTTGATCGAAGCCTTGCGATAGCGATCTCACTCGCCGGCGTGCAGCGTACGGTTGCGCCCGGCGAGTGAACCGGCCACGAGCGAGGCCAGCGCAATCGCGCTGAACAGCCAGCCCATCACGGCCCAGCTGCCGGTCAGATCGTGCAGCACGCCCATGAGATACGGCCCTGCAGCGGCCATGGTGTAGCCAATGCCCTGCGTCATGGCAGACAGGCTTGCCGCCACGCGCGCATCGGCCGAGCGCAGCACGATCAACGACAGCGCCACGCTGAAATTGCCGCCCTGGCCGAGCCCCAGCAAGACCGCCCACCACCACAGCGTCGACAGCGGCGCGTACAGGCAACCCATCAGGCCGGCCCAGCACATCAGCATCATCAGGACGACGGCGGGGCGTTGATCCCGCCCGAGCCGCGCCACAAACGGCCCGCCCAGCGCGGTGATGAGCTGCACGAGAATCGACACCGCCACCACCACGCCCGACTGCACCGCGGATAGCCCGCGGTCTTGCAGGATCACGGGCAGCCAGCCGAACACGCAATACGCCAGCGACGATTGCAGCCCCATATGGAGCGTCACCTGCCAGGCAATCGGCTTGTTCCACAGCGACACACGCTGCAGCCGCGTGGCCGCTCCCTTGCCGTGCGCATGCCGCATGTGCGGCCACCAGCCGACAAAGGCCAGCAGAGCGGGCAACGCCCAGAAGGCCAACGCCGGCTGCCATCCGCCCAGCCATGCCGAAAGCGGCGCGCTTGCCCCCGCCGCCACCGCCGCGCCAAAGCACAGCGCCATGGTGTAGACGCCGGTCATCAGGTCTGCCTGCCGGCCGAAATCGCGCTTGACGATGCCCGGCAGCAGAATGCCCGTCACGCCAATGCAGGCGCCCGCCGTCAGCGTGCCGATGAAGAGCGGCGCAACGCCGCCCGCGCTGCGCAAGGCAATGCCTGCCGCCAACGCAATCAGCAAGCCGCCCACGGCGCGTTCTGCGCCAAACCGCCGAGCCAGCACCGCGGCGGCCGGCGCAAACAGGCCGAGGCACAGCACCGGCAGGGTCGTCAGCAAGCCCGCCGTGGCGCCAGACAGTCCCGTGCCTGCCGTCACCTGTTTAAGCACGGGCGACAGGCTCGACAACGCCGGGCGCAGGTTCACACCCACCAGCACCAACCCCACCACGAGCAGGACCAGCGCGCCGGAGGAGCGTGGTCCAGCGGTGTCATGTGCAGCAGGAGGTGGCGGCGAGTGCGGTGTGTGGGACATGGCAGAACAGGCTGGCGGGCAAGCTGCCGATTGTAGGGCGCGCGCCGGATTGGTGCATGGCCGTCGTCCAATCCCAATGATGCCGACCCCGGAATTACGTAGGGTCGAGTCCCGCTGCCAGGTCGCTCAGCACATCTGCGGAGGGTGCGCCGCGTTCGGCAGCCAACGCGAGCGCGCGCCGTGTGAGTGCGGTGTACAGCGCCGCGTGATCGGCGCCAAGGGCATCGAGCGCTTGCAGATGTTTGTCGATCACGCCGCCGTCTCCGCGCGAGACCGGACCTGCGAGCGCTCCAGCGAGGCCGCGTGCGCGCGCTGCGGCCAACGTGCCGTCCACCAGCGGCCACATGGCGGCGACAGCGGCATCGCGGTTGATGCCAGCGGCTTCCCAGAGCGTGGCGGCTTCGTGCAGCGCGCACAGCAGGAAGCTGGCCGCGTAGTTGGCGCCAGCGTGATACAGGGCGCGTTGCCCGGCACGCACCTTCAGCGGCGTGCAGCCCAGCCGCAGCGCAAAGCTGGCGAGCGCCGCATCGTGCGGGGCGTCGGCGTCAATGGCGATGGAGGCGCCGCCCAGACGTTCCGCGTCGTCCGGCAAACCGGCAAACAGGAAGAGCGGGTGGAAGCTGGCGGTCTCCGCGCCAGCTTGGCGGGCGGCATCCAGCAAGTTGCGCTCGCCCGCTCCGCTGCAGTGGAGGACAAGCTGGCCTGGTCGCCAGCGCACGTTGCCGACCACGCCCGGGATGGCGTCATCCGGCACGGTCACGAACACCCAATCGGCGGCATCCGCCACGCCTTGCGCATCGACAGCCTTTGCACCCGTAGCTTGTGCGAGCCATGCAGCGGGCGCGGCCGACCGGTTTGCAACCGCCACGGTGCGCACGCCTGCATCGTGTGCCCGTGTGGCCAATGCCCGCGCCAGCCGCCCCGTGCCAATCCAGCCCACGGAAACGGGCGCTTCGATTGCAAAAGACGTCATAGCAAACCTCGAATTTTTATCGTCAGCATCTTATAGCGAAGCATCATCGGTAGACGAAGATGCGGCTATCGCGCGCGCTGTGACTGCGGCCGGTAAACTGCACGGCTTTACCGGCCGCGTCAGACCGGGCGTGAGCAGTCGGTTTTCTTCAGGCGGACATGTCAGTGCAAGCAGGTGTTATGCAAAGCAAAAGTCGGGCAACACTCATCGGACTCATCGCCGTGCTGCTGTGGAGTTCGATCGTCGGGTTGATCCGGGGCGTGAGCCAGCATTTGGGGGCCGTGGGCGGCGCCGCCATGATTTATTCCGTCGCGTCGGTGTTGCTGGTATTCACCGTCGGCTTCAATGATTTGAGGACGTTTCCACGGCGCTACCTTGTGTGGGGCAGCCTGCTGTTCGTGTCGTATGAGCTCTGTCTCTCGCTGTCGATCGGCTATGCCAGCAGCGGGCGGCAAGCGATCGAGGTCGGGATGGTCAATTACCTGTGGCCGACGTTCACGATGCTGGCGGCCATCGCCTTCAACAAGCAGCGCGCGAATGCGCTGATCGTGCCGGGTGTCTTGGCTTCCATCCTCGGGATCTGCTTCGTGCTCGGCGGGGAGCAGGGGCTTGATATCGCCGGCATGGCCGGCAACGTCAAGGACAACCCGCTCAGTTACGGATTGGCCTTCACGGGCGCGGTGATCTGGGCGGCGTATTGCACCGTGACCAGCCGCATTGCCAACGGCAAGAATGGCGCAACGCTGTTTTTCATCCTGACGGCGCTGGCGCTTTGGATCAAGTTCTTCGCCACGGGCGGCGGGGCGATGCATTTCAGCGTGTCGGCAGTCATCTACCTTGCGTTGGCCGCATCGGCAATGGGGTTTGGCTACGCAGCGTGGAACGTCGGCATCCTGCATGGCAACGTCACTGTGCTGGCGGGCGCGTCGTATTTCATCCCCGTGTTTTCGGCGGCGCTGGCCGCGGCGCTGTTGCATGCGCCGCTGTCATTTGCGTTCTGGAAGGGCGCGTCGATGGTGGTTGCCGGATCGATCCTGTGTTGGCTGGCTACGCGCGGTGGCCGCGCAAAGACGTTGTCTTCGTCCCAGTCTTCCGCCTGACCTAACAAAGGGCGCACCGGTGGCTTTCAGTGCGTCCGGCGCTCCGCAATTAACTGCCAGGTATTCAAGAAAACCGCAGATAGAGCCAGCACGGGAACGGGGCGTGCTAGATGCCGTGTAAGCCGCTGCGCCACGACGGAACGGCGGCATACCAACTCAGAAACAGGAGGCATCATGTTGAGCACCATTCTCATCGTCGTTCTCATCCTGCTGCTGATCGGCGCACTGCCGTCGTGGCCGTACAGCCGGAGCTGGGGCTATGGGCCGACGGGCGGCCTTGGGCTGATCGTGGTGATCGTGGTCATTCTTGTGCTGCTGGGCTATATCTGACGCCCCGGGTTGACGCCGATGGGCGCATGGTTCTGAGCAACGCCTGACCGGTTGTCGAGGGTTGGCTGAGTATCGCTGCGGGGCAGTGTCTTGCAGACGCTTGACTGGGCATAATCCCAGCTGCGTTCCCGAAGGACACTTCCCATGACGACAGGTCGACACGCCGGCAGCCACGCGCCCGGCGGTCGCGCCCAGATCGCGCCGCTGTTGCTGGCTCTGCTGCTGGCTGGCTGTGCGGTCGGGCCCGATTACCACACGCCGCCCCTGAGCGGCACCGAAGCGCCACAAGGCTGGCATGCCACGCTGCCGCACCGCGGCAGCCGCATGGCATTGGCGCGCTGGTGGGAGCAGTTCCACGATCCCGTGCTCACCCAATTGGTTGAGCAAGCCGATGCGACCAGCCCGACGATCGCCCAGGCGGTAGGTCGCGTGCGCGAGGCGCGGGCGAGCGTCTCGACCAGCCGCGCGGCGCTCTTCCCCCAATTGAAGGGTTCCGGCTCTGCCATGCGGCAGGGCGGGTTCGGCGGCAGCCAGTTTGCCGGCGGCGCGGGCGGGCTTTCTGGTGGTGCACTCAACCCGACGCTGGGGCTCGGCACGATCACCACGCTGGCGGCGCAGGCCGACGCGTCGTGGGAGATCGATCTCTTTGGCGGCAAACGCCGCAGTCTGGAAGGTGCCGATGCGCGGTTGACGGCCAGCGAGGCCGATTGGCACGACGCGCGCGTATCGCTCGCCGCGGAGGTCGCCAACACCTACTTGCAGCAGCGCGAGTGCGAGGCGCTCGTGAATATCGGCGCGGCAACGCTCTCGTCCCGACAGGAAACGCTGCAACTGACCGAACGAAAATTCCGTGCGGGCTTTGTCGCGCCGGCTGATTTTGCACAAGCGCAGGCGACCGTTGGTGATGCGGTGAATGCGCTGGAGGGCCAGCGTGCGCAATGCGCGCAGGGGATCGACAAGCTCGTCACCCTCACCGGCCTTGACCATGAGGCGCTGAACGGGCTGCTGTCCAAAAATAGCGCGCAGATTCCGGCGCCGCCCGATGCCGGCGTGCCCGATGTGCCGGCGCAGGTGCTGTCGCAACGGCCGGATGTGTCGTCGGCCGAGCGCGCGGTGGCGGGAGCCAGCGCCGATATCGGTGTGGCGGTGGCAAGCCGCTTGCCGTCGATCACGCTGGCGGGTTCCATCGGCATCAATTCGTACCGTCTTGGCGGGCAATCGTTGACGAGCAAGTCGTGGTCGTTTGGGCCGTCGGTGTCGTTGCCGATCTTTGACGGCGGCTCGGGCGCGGCGCGTGTGGAAACGGCGCGTGCCCGTTACGACCAGGCGCTGGCCAGCTATCGCGGCAAGGTGCGCCAGGCGGTGCAGGAAGTGGAAGACGCGCTGGTGCGCCTCGATGCTTCGGACCGCCGTGTCGATGCCGCCGCGATGGCCGATGCGCAATACGCAAAGGTGCTGGAAGCGTCGAATGCGCGCTACCGCCTGGGCGCTGGCAGCCTGCTCCAACTGGAAGACGTGCGGCGTACGGCGTTGCAGGCCTCGCAGTCGCTGGCGGCCGTCAAGCTCGAACGCGCACAGGCCTGGGTGGCGCTGTACAAGGCCGTCGGCGGCGGCTGGCGCGACGATGGCGCCAATCCTCATCCCGAAAACAAGACCACTGCGCCGGCCGCACAGGGCGGGGCGCATACCGGAACCGCTTCATGACAGGACAACGAGTTTGGATGGGCGCGCTGGCGGTGTTGCTGGCCGGCGTGCTGGTGGCGTGCGGCAAATCTGCGCCCGAGAACAAAAAGAACGAGCAGACGCCTGCCAAGCCGGCGCTGGCTGTCAACGTTGCGCATCTCGCACAGCAGGTGTGGCCGCGTGTCGCCACGGCCAGCGGTGCGGTGCAGCCGTGGCAGGAAGCCAGCATCGGCGCCGAGGTGAGCGGGTTGAAGCTGGCGGAAGTGCTCGTCAACGTGGGCGATGTGGTTAAGCAAGGCCAGCTGCTTGCACGCCTGTCGGATGAAACCATGCGAGCCGATGTGGCCGCGCAGCGTGCCAGCCTGGCCGAAGCCGAGGCATCGGCCGCGCAAGCCGCCGGCGAGGCGCACCGCGCGCATGAACTCGACAAGAGCGGTGCGATCAGCCAACAGGATCTGATCCAGTACGACACGCAGGCCAAGACGGCGGCTGCCAAGCTGGCCGCCGCCCGGGCGCAGTTCGAGAGCCAGCAATTGCGCTTGCGCTACACGCGTGTGGTCGCGCCCGACGACGGCGTGATCAGCGCACGCACGGCCACCGTGGGCGCCGTGGTGTCGTCCGGCACCGAACTCTTCAAGCTCATCCGCAAGAATCGCCTGGAATGGCGCGCTGAAATGCACGGCGACGTCCTGCCGCGCATCCAGCCCGACCAGGCCGCGCGCGTGCGCCGCATGGATGGCGGGGTGGTGAACGGCCGCGTGCGCCAGGTCGCTCCCACTGTTGACGCCAACACGCGCAATGGCCTCGTCTATGTCGATCTGCCGCCGGAAGCTGCAACGTCCGGCGTGAAAGCCGGCATGTATCTCTCGGGCGATGTGCTGCTGGGTGATGCGCCGGCCGCGACCTTGCCGGAGACCGCTGTCTTCTCGCGCGATGGTTACGACTACGTGATGGTGATCGGCCAGCAAGGCCGCGTGCGCCAGACCAAGGTCACGGTCGGCCGCCGCCAGGCCGGAAACGTCGAAATCGTGCAGGGCATCGGCGCGAATGACGGCGTGGTCGCCGCGGGCGCTGCCTTCCTGAGCGATGGCGATGTGGTCCGTGTGGCGGCCGCCGGTGCAGCGTCCACACCCGCAGCGCCGGCAGCCGGAGCCAAGCCATGAACTTTTCCGCCTGGGCGATCCGCAAGCCGATCCCCTCGATCCTGCTGTTCATCCTGATCACGGTGGCGGGGCTGGTGTCGTTCAAGATGCTGTCGATCCAGAACTTTCCGGACATCGACTTTCCAGCGGTTTCCGTGACGGCCAGCCTGCCGGGCGCCACGCCCACGCAGATGGAAACCGAGGTCACGCGCAAGATCGAAGACAGCATTGCGAGCATCGGCGCGATCAAGCACATCACGTCCACCATCAACGACGGCAGCTCGACCACGATGGTCGAGTTCCAGCTCGAGAAGGATGTGCAGGAAGCCGTGAACGACGTGCGCGATGCGGTCAGCCGCATCCGCGCGCAGTTGCCGTCCGACGTGCAGGAACCGGTTATCTCGCGCGTGACGTTCGCCAGCCTCCCTGTGCTGACGTACGCCGTGGAAGCGCCTGACATGGATGCGGAGGATCTGTCCTGGTTCGTCGACAACACGGTCAACAAGCGGCTGCTGTCGGTGCATGGCGTGGCCAAGGTGACACGCCAGGGCGGTGTGGACCGCGAAGTGCGCGTGCAGCTTGACCCCGTGCGCCTGCAGGCGTTGAACGTGTCGGCGGCGGATATCAGCGCCCAAGTGCGCGGCATGCAGCAGGAAGCGCCGGGTGGGCGCGGCAACATCGGCGGGCAGGAGCAGGCCGTGCGCACGCTCGGCACGGTGAAGAGCGCGCGCGAACTGGCGCAGATGGACATCCCGTTGTCCGACGGCCGGCGCATTCGCCTGTCGGATGTGGCCGACGTGCGCGATACCGCGGCTGAGCCGCGCCAGATGGCGCTGTTCGACGGCAAGGCTGTCGTGAGCTTCCAGGTGTTCCGCTCGCGCGGCGCAAGCGAAATCTCGGTGGCCAAGGGCGTGCGCGAAGCGCTGGCCGCGCTGCAGGCCGAGCGGCCCAACGTGCATGTGACCGAGGTCTACAACATGGTCAAGCCAGTGTCGGACGCGTACACCGCGTCGATGCACGCGCTGTACGAAGGCGCCATCCTGGCGGTGATCGTCGTGTGGCTGTTCCTGCGCGATTGGCGGGCCACGTTCGTGTCGGCCGTGGCGTTGCCGTTGTCGATCATCCCGACCTTCGCGGCCATGCAGTTGCTCGACTTCACGCTCAACGGCATCACGCTGCTGGCGCTCACGCTGGTGGTCGGGATTCTCGTTGACGACGCCATCGTGGAGGTGGAGAACATCGTGCGCCACCTGCGCAATGGCAAGAAGCCGCTGGAGGCCGCCATGGAAGCGGCGCAGGAGATTGGCCTGGCCGTGGTGGCGACATCGCTCACGCTGGTGGCGGTGTTTCTGCCGACGGCCTTCATGGGCGGTATCTCGGGCAAGTTCTTCAAGCAGTTCGGATGGACGGCGTCGCTCGCGGTGCTGGCCTCGCTGCTGGTGGCGCGGCTGCTCACGCCCATGATGGCCGCCTACATGCTCAAGCCGCAGGACGAGCCCAACCGCGACAGCTGGATCATGACGCGCTATCTGCAGGCGGCACGCTGGTGTCTGGTGCACCCGTGGAAGACGGGCGGCATGGCGGCGGCGTTCTTCGTTGTGTCGGTCGCCATCATCGGGCTGATTCCCGCAACGTTCCTGCCGCCCGAAGACTGGGCGCAGCTGCAGATGACGGTGGAAAGCCCGCCCGGCAGCACCATCGCGCAAACGCGCGACAACACCGAGCGCGTGCGCAAGATCGTGATGCAGCACAAGGAAGTCCGTCACGTCTATACGGCCATCGGCTCGGGCGTGATGGCTGGCGTGCCGGGCTCCAGCGGCGGCGAGGTGCGCAACGGCACGCTCACGATCTCGCTGACTGACCGGCACGATCGGCACGTCAAGCAGCAGGACGTCCAGCGCCAGTTGCGCGAAATGCTCGAAGGCGTGCCCGGCGTGCGAATCTCGTTTGGCGCGGTGGGTTCCGGCGAACAACTCCAGGTGGTGCTAACCGGCGACGACCCGGCCACGCTTCAGCAAGCCGCGCGCGATGTGATGCGCGATCTGCGTACCGTGCCGGGGCTCGGTGCGGTCACGTCGTCAGCGAGTCTGCTGCGGCCCGAAATCGTCATCCGCCCGGACTTTGCGCGCGCGGCACAGCAAGGGGTGACCGCCGCAGCGATTGGCCAGGCCGTGCGTGTGGCCACCGCAGGCGACTACGACGTCAACCTGCCGAAGCTGAACCTGCCCGAGCGGCAGGTGTACATCCGCGTTGAACTCGATCCGAAGGCGCGCAACCAGATCGACACGATCCGCCAGTTGCGCGTGCCGGGCCGCAACGGCGCGGTGCCGCTGGAAAACATCGCCGATATTTCCATCGGCAGCGGCCCCGCACAGATCGACCGGTATGACCGCAGCCGCAACGTCACCATCAGCGTCGGGCTGGAAGGGCGCGCACTGGGCGACACCAACATGGCGGTGGAGGCGCTGCCGTCCATCAAGAACTTGCCGCCGGGCGTGCGCCGCATTGCCTCGGGCGATGTGGAGGGCATGCAGGAGCTGTTCAGCAGTTTCTTCCTCGCCATGTTTGCCGGCGTGCTGTGCGTGTATGCGGTGCTGGTGCTGCTGTTCCACGACTTCACGCAACCGGTGACGATCCTGGCGGCGCTGCCGCTGTCGGTGGGCGGAGCGTTCGGGCTCTTGGCGCTGTTTGGTTTCAGCTTGTCGTTGCCGGCGTTGATCGGCTTGCTGATGCTGATGGGCATCGTCACCAAGAACTCGATCCTGCTGGTCGAATACGCCATCGTTGCGCGGCGCGATCTCGGCATGTCGCGCACCGAGGCGATCATCGACGCGTGCCACAAGCGCGCCCGCCCCATCGTCATGACCACGGTGGCCATGACGGCCGGCATGGTGCCGATGGCGCTCGGCTTAGAAGGCGATGCCGGCTTCCGCGCACCGATGGCCGTGGCGGTGATCGGCGGTCTGCTGACTTCTACGCTGCTGAGCCTGCTCGTGGTGCCGGTGGTGTTCGAGAAGGTGGACGACTTCAAAGAGTGGGCCTTGCGCAAGTTCCGCGGCGTGCGCCATCACGGGCACCGCGCCGAGGCCGCGTCGGAGCACGGTCCGCGCTAGGTGTAACATCGGGCGGTCTGCCAACGTACCGCGCTGCGGAGACCGCCCATGCCCGATGCTGTGCTCTTCCAGACCGATGGCCCGGTCTGCACCATCCTGCTCAACCGGCCCGAATGCCGCAACGCGGTGGACGGGCCGACTGCTGCCGCGCTGCTCAATGCGTTCGAGCGTTTCGAAGCCAATGACGCGCTGCGCGTTGCCGTGCTTGGCGGCACCGGCGGCCACTTCTGTGCCGGCGCCGACCTGACGGCCGTCGGCGATCCTTCCAGACGCAATCATCTCGATCCTAACGGCGGCATGCCCGGCCCGATGGGCCCTTCGCGCATGGCGCTGTCCAAGCCGCTCATCGCCGCGGTAAGCGGCTATGCCGTGGCGGGCGGGCTGGAACTTGCGCTGTTGGCCGACCTGCGCGTCATGGAGCGCGACGCCGTATTCGGCGTGTTCTGCCGGCGCTGGGGTGTGCCGCTCATCGACGGCGGTACGGTGCGCTTGCCGCGCATCATCGGCATGGGCCGAGCGTTGGACATGATTCTGACCGGCCGCGCTGTTTCCGCTGACGAGGCGCTCGCCATGGGGCTTGCCAGTCGTGTGGTCGGCCCCGGTGAGTCGCTTGCCGCGGCGCAGAAGCTTGCCCGAGACATCGCCGCCTTCCCGCAGCAATGCATGCTGGCCGATCGGGCGTCGGCGTATGCGCAGTGGGATTTGCCGTTGGCGGCAGCGCTGCAGCAGGAAGGTGCGCGCGGCACGCCGATGGTGTTTGCCGAAGGGGTGGAGGGCGCCGCGCGATTTGCAGGTGGTGCTGGCCGGCATGGCCAATAACCGAATCGCTCGCCGAGCAGGTTTTGCCCTTTAAAAAGTCAACCCGAAATCCGAGGGGGCTTTGAGTTGACCGATTGCTGCCTTCATCCACCGCGTCAGCCGTTACAATTCGCGCTTTGCTGAGAATAATGGACGCAATGACGTCCAGATAATGCAAGGGTGAGGTGGGAGTTTCGTCGCGGCATACAGCGTTGCCAACGCTGTCGGCGCGCGCATCCGCGATGGGTTTGCCTCTCGCGCGGAGCGGTGCGGCCGATCCAAATTTCCTCTGTTTTCGAATCAAGCGCGGGCCATCCCGTGCCGATAGTGCCTGTGCGCTTCGCGTGAGTGCTCGAAATAATATTTTAGAAAATCAGATTTAAGAATTTTTAAGGGAGAAGTCGAATGAAGCAAACCTCGAAATTGATGATTGCCGGCGCCGCAGCGGTGGCACTCGGCATGCTCGGCGGGTGCGCGACCGAATCGTCGCAGGCGCTGCCGGTTGCCAAGGTGGAAAGCGCGAGCCGCCCATACGCCGGCGTGCGGGCCCCGATTGCGGTAGGCAAATTCGATAACCGCTCGGCGTACATGCGCGGCGTGTTCTCGGATGGCGTGGACCGCTTGGGCGGCCAGGCCAAGACCATCCTGATCACGCATCTGCAGCAGACGAACCGCTTCTCGGTGCTCGACCGCGACAACATGGCCGAGATCAAGCAGGAAGCCGCCATCAAGAACACCGCGCAGAAACTCAAGGGCGCCGACTACGTCATCACCGGCGACGTGACCGAGTTCGGCCGCAAGGAAACCGGCGATCAGCAACTGTTCGGCATCCTCGGCCGCGGCAAGGAGCAGGTGGCCTACGCCAAGGTCGCGCTGAACGTGGTGAACATCTCGACGTCGGAAGTCGTGTATTCGGTGGGCGGCGCGGGCGAGTACAAGCTGTCGAACCGTGAAGTGATCGGCTTTGGCGGAACGGCCAGCTACGACTCGACGCTCAACGGCAAGGTGCTGGACCTGGCCATGCGCGAGGCGGTGAACAACCTAGTCAACGGCATCGAAAGCGGTGCCTGGAAGCCGGGCGCGCAATAAGCTCAGGCGCAGTCAAAACAAAAACACGAAATAAGGGGTAACAACAGTCATGAGCAAGGTGTTTGCGATGTGGCGCGTGGCGGCCGGTGTGGCCGTCGGGAGTGCAATGCTGGCCGGTTGCGCTGGTCCGAAGCCGCTGTACCAGTGGGAAGGCTACCAACCGCAGGTGTATCAGTACTTCAAGGGTGAAGCGAAGGAAGCTCAGGTGGCTGAGCTGGAGCGCGGCCTGGAGAAGATCAAGGCGACGAATGGCGCCGTGCCGCCGGGCTATCACGCCCAGCTGGGCATGCTGTATTCGGGCCTGGGCAAGGACGACCAGATGGTCCAGGAGTTCAATACCGAGAAGGCACTGTTTCCGGAATCGGCGACGTACATCGATTTCCTGATGAAGAACGTGAAGAAGGGGACCAACTGATGGCAAAGCGCTTTCTGAAACTGTTTGCCGCGGCCAGCGTGGTGACCCTGATGGCGGGTTGTGCTGTGCCAACCAAGAACGTCGACTATGCAGCTTTCAAGGCCAGCAAGCCGCGTTCGATCGTGGTGCTGCCGCCGCTGAATGAATCGCCCGACGTGGGCGCCACCTACGGCATGCTGTCGCAAGTGACGGTGCCGCTGGCAGAGGCGGGTTATTACGTACTGCCGGTCGCGCTGGTGGATGAAACGTTCCGCCAGAACGGCCTGAACACCGCAGGTGACATCCACGGCGTGCCGGTGGCCAAGCTGCATGACATCTTCGGTGCAGATGCGGCGCTGTACATCACGGTCACGCAGTACGGCAGCAAGTACATGGTGGTGAGCAGTGCCACCGTCGTGTCGGCCGATGCCAAGCTGGTCGACCTGAAGAGCGGGCAGACGCTCTGGACCGGGCACGCCAGCGCGTCCAACAACGAAGGCGGAAACAACTCCGGCGGCGGCCTGATCGGCATGCTGGTGTCGGCGGCCGTCAACCAGATCATCGCCAACGTGACCGACCAGGGCTACAAGGTGGCCGGTACGACCAGCGCGCGTCTGCTGTCGGCCGGGCAACCGGGCGGACTGCTGTATGGTCCGCGCTCGCCGAAGTACGGTACGGACTAAGCTGCCGTCTGCCGCAAGAAAAAACGCCAACCAGCGCAAGCCGGTTGGCGTTTTTATTTGGTGCTATCGACTTTTAAGCCGTCGCACCTTCGCGCTGCGTAGCCTTGCTGCCCGCATGCAGCGCATTGGCATGCTTGGCGCGCAAGCGGCGCGTGGCTTCCACCATGCCTTGCAGTGCCGCTTCCACTTCCGGCCAGCCGCGCGTCTTCAGGCCGCAGTCGGGGTTGACCCACAGGCGTTGCACGGGCACGACCTGCGCGGCCTTGTCGAGCAACGCTTCCATTTCTTCCACACGCGGCACGCGCGGCGAATGGATGTCGTACACGCCCGGCCCAATCTCGTTCGGGTACGCAAACTCCCCAAACGCGTCCAGCAGTTCCATGTTCGAGCGCGAGGTCTCGATCGTGATCACGTCGGCGTCCATCGATGCGATGGCCGGCAGGATGTCGTTGAACTCCGAATAGCACATGTGCGTGTGGATCTGCGTGTCGTTACGCACGCCGGAGGCCGACACACGGAATGCACGCGCCGCCCATTCCAGGTAGCCCGGCACATCGGCGGCGCGCAACGGCAGGCCTTCGCGGAAAGCCGGCTCGTCGATCTGGATGGCGGCAATGCCGGCGGCTTCCAGATCGCACACTTCGTCGCGCAAGGCCAGGGCGATCTGCAGTGCGGTCTGCTCGCGCGGCTGGTCGTCGCGCACGAACGACCACTGCAGCATCGTCACAGGGCCGGTCAGCATGCCCTTCATCGGCTTGGTGGTCAGGCTTTGTGCGTACTTGGACCACTCGACCGTCATCGCTTCCGGGCGATACACATCGCCGTAGATCACGGGCGGCTTTACGCAGCGCGAGCCGTAGCTCTGCACCCAGCCGTTGGCGGTGAAGGCGTAACCCCACAGCAGTTCGCCGAAGTATTCGACCATGTCGTTGCGCTCGGCTTCTCCGTGCACGAGCATGTCGAGGCCGAGCGCTTCTTGGCGGCGCACGACGTCGGTAATTTCGGCGCGCATGCGCTGCAGGTAATCCAGCGCCGGGAGTTCGCCGCGCTTGTGTTGCGCGCGCGCCTGGCGAATCTCGGCCGTCTGCGGGAACGAGCCGATGGTGGTGGTCGGCAGCAGCGGCAGGTTCAGGCGGGCTTGCTGCGCTTCTGCGCGGTCGGCGTAAGGTGCGGCGCGTTCTGCATCTTCTGCGCGGATCGCGGCCACACGTTTCTTGACGCCGGCGTTGTGCACGCGGCGGGATTGGGTGCGCGAGGCGATGGCAGCGCGGTTGTCATCCAGCGCCTTCTGTACGGCAGCCTGGCCTTCGACCAACGCGAGCTTGAGGATCGCCAGTTCGTCGAGCTTCTGGCGCGCGAAGGCCAGCCAGCCTTTGAGTTCGTCGTCGAGCTTGGTTTCGGCGGACAGGTCCACCGGCACATGCAGCAGCGAGCAGCTCGGCGCCACCCACAGGCGATCGCCAAAGGCTTCGGCCAGCGGCGCCACGCGTTCGAGCACGCGCGCAAGATCGGAGCGCCAGATGTTGCGGCCGTCGACCACGCCAACGGAGAGCACCTTGTCTGCGGGCCACGGTGCGAACGCGCCAAGCTGTTCCGGCGCACGCACGAGATCCAGGTGCACGCCATCGACCGGCAGGGATTTGATCAGTGCGGCGTGGTGAGACGCGGCTTCGAAGTACGTCGCCAGCAGCAGCTTCGGGCCGTTGGCAGCGGCCAGCGCCTGGTAAGCGGGGCCGAATGCGCCCACCCAGGCTTGCGGGAGATCCAGCACCAGCGCCGGTTCGTCGATCTGCACCCATTCCACATTCAGCGCGGCCAGGCGCTGCAGCACAACCGCGTAAGCCTGAAGCACTTGCGGCAGCAGCGCGAGCTTGTCGGCCAAGCCGTTGCGAGCCTTGGCCAGATGCAGGAACGTGACGGGCCCGATGAGCGCCACCTTCACGCGGTGCCCGGCAGCCTGTGCCTCGCGCACTTCTTCGAACAGCCACTCCGTGCCGGGGCCCCATTGCCGATCGAGGAGGTCGGGCGTGAGTTCAGGCACGAGGTAGTGGTAATTCGTGTCGAACCACTTCGTCATTTCCATGGCCGCGTGGTCGGCATTGCCGCGGGCAAGCACGAACGATTGCGCCAGCGTCAGTTGCGCGGCGTCAAAGCCGTAGCGCGTGGGAATGGCGCCGAGCAGGGCGGCCGTTTGCAGCACCTGGTCGTACCAGGCGAAATCGCCCACGGTTACAAAGTCGAGGCCGGCGTCGCGCTGGGCAGTCCAGTGGCGCTCGCGCAGGGCGCGGCCGGTGGCACGCAGGTCGTCTTCGGACGAGGCGCCCTTCCAGAACGATTCGAGCGCGAACTTCAGCTCGCGTTGCGCGCCGATGCGCGGGTAGCCGAGGGTGTGGATGGTCGTCATAGTGGTCGCAGGAGAGGCGATTCGGTTTTCAGTCCTGCGATGATCGGCGACCCGTTGTCATGAATCAAATGATATTATTTTCGATAACGTTGAATGAAATTCATATATTGGAAATCCCACGAACATGCTTGAAATCCGCCATCTGCGCACGCTGATCGCCCTGGCCGACGGAGGCTCCGTCTCGCGCGCGGCCGAGCGGCTGCACCTGACGCAATCGGCGCTGTCGCATCAATTGCGCGCGCTGGAGTCGCACTATGGGTTGGCCGTCGTCCGCCGCAAGGGCCAGACGGTGGAATTGACCGAAGCCGGCGAGCGCATGCTGGAACTCGCGCAAAAGGTCGTCGCCGACATCCAGACCGCCGAGCGCGACCTTGAACGCATCAAGGGCCGCGCGGCCGGCACGCTGCGCATCGCGCTGGAATGCCACACCTGCTTTGACTGGCTGATGCCCGTGATGGACGCCTTCCGCCAGCGCTGGCCGGAAGTGGAGATGGACCTCGTGTCGGGCTTCCACACGGATCCGCTCGCGCTGCTCAAGGACGGCCGCGCCGACGTCATCATCGGCTCCGACGCCAAGATGCGACGCGGCGTGGTGTTTGCACCGCTGTTCCGCTTCGAGATCCTCGCCGTGCTGCCCGTTGACCACGCGCTGCGCAACAAGAAGTGGCTGGAGGCGAAGGACTTTACGGACCAGACGCTTATCACCTACCCCGTGCCCGAAGAGCGCATCGATCTGATCCGCCAGGTGCTGACACCGGCCGGCATCGCATTCAACCGCCGCACGGCAGAGCTGACCATCGCCGTGCTGCAGCTCGTTGCCAGCCGCCGCGGGCTGGCCGCGCTGCCGAGTTGGGGCATCAAGAATTACGTCGATTACGAATACGTGGTGGCCAAGCGTGTCGGCAAGGAAGGCCTGTGGAGCGATCTCTACGCCGCCATGACGCGCGACTATGCGCAGGCGCCGTTTGCGCAGGACTTTATCGAGACGGCCAAGTCCATCTGCTTTGCGCAGTTGCCGGGCTTGATGCCGCTGGAAGCGTAATCAGGCGTGCCCCTTGCGGGGCAGGCGCGGCAACTTGCCTTGCAGACCGTCTTTCAGGAAGTCGAGCAAATGCCGCGTCGCGAGTGTGCGGTATCGACTCGGCATTGCCAGCATGTAAAGGCGGCTGCCAAACACGCTGAACCGATACGCGGGCAGCACGCGTTTGACGTGGCCGTCGCGCAGATCATCGGCTGCGGCGTAATAGGGCAGGATTCCGAGCCCATTGCCCGAACGCACGGCGGCTTGCAGGAACAGGTAATTGTCGGACGAGACGCCCGGGTCCAGCGTCACGAGTGTCCGCTCATCGCCCAGTTGCGCCGACAGCCGCAACGGTTGTCCGACGGCCGGCGCGCTGACGATGGTGTGGGCTGCGAGGGCGTCGAGCGTCTTCGGCACGCCATGCACGGCCAAGTAGTCCGGCGCGGCGCACAGCACCCAGTCGACTTCATCGAGCAGCGTGGCGACGAGCGATTCCGGCGGGTTGGAGACGATGCGCAGCGCCACGTCGACGTCCTCGCCAATCAGGTCGGACACGCGGTTGTCGAACCGCACATCCAGCCGGATGTCCGGATACGCACGCTTGAAGGCCACCAGCAGCGGCGACACCAGCAAATGCCCCAACCCCGTCGGCACCGACAGCCGCACGCTGCCTTGCAACGACTTGCCGAGCGACGAGACGAGCGCGTCGGCGGCGGCCATTTCGCGCAGGATGCTTCGGCCGTGTTCGTAGATGCCGGCGCCCACCTCCGTGGGTTCCACGCGGCGCGTGGTCCGGCGCAGCAGTTGCACGCCCAGTGCGCGCTCAAACGCCTTCAGCCGGTGGCTTACGTTCGAGCGCGTGGTCTGCAGCCGGCGTGCCGCCGCCGACAGGTTGCCCGCGTCGACGATTTCCACGAACAGCTTGAGCGCATTCAGATCCATGACGGCCCGCCAGATTGGTGAATGAGACTCGACATTCTGTTGATGCCGGCCCGGATTGTCAAAACGTGCCAACCCGGTAACATCGGCCGGAACATCCCCAGGAACCAGCGACATGGCGCTCGACGACGAATCCTTCGGCCTGCTGCAGCAATCGGTGCAGCGCTTCATCCAGGAACGGCTCATGCCGGCGGAAAACATCCTCGAGGAAGAGGATGACGTGCCCGCCGACATCGTTGCCGACATGAAAGAGATGGGCCTGTTCGGCCTGTCGATTCCGGAGGAGTACGGCGGCATTGGCCTGGCGATGGGCCAGGAATGCGAGGTGGTGTACGACCTCGGGCACACGGCGCTGGCCTTCCGCTCGGTGTTCGGCACCAACGTCGGCATTGGCTCGCAGGGCATCCTGATGGACGGCACCGATGCGCAGAAGGGCGATTATCTGCCGCGCATTGCCAGCGGTGAGCTGATCGTCTCGTTCGCGCTGACGGAGCCGAACGCGGGTTCGGACGCCGCATCGCTGCAGACGCGGGCCACGCTGGACGGCGATCACTACGTCATCAACGGCACCAAGCGTTTCATCACCAACGCGCCGCGCGCCGGGGCGTTCACGCTGATGGCGCGCACAGGCAGCGAGGGCGCGGGCGGCATCTCCGCCTTCATCGTGCCGGCCGATACGCCGGGCATCACGCTCGGCAAGGCCGACAAGAAGATGGGCCAGCGCGGCACCAAGACCTGCGATGTCATGCTCGATAACGTGCGCGTGCCGGCGGCCAACATCATTGGCGGCGTGGCGGGGCAGGGCTTCAAGACGGCGATGAAGGTGCTGGACCGCGGCCGCTTGCACATCTCGGCGCTGGCATGCGGCATGGCGCACCGGCTGCTGACCGACGCAGTGGCCTACGCCAAGGAGCGCAAGCAGTTCGGCCAGCCCATCGCAGACTTTCAGTTGATCCAGGCCATGCTGGCCGACAGCCAGGCGGAGCTGTACGCCGGCATGTCGATGGTGCGCGACTGCGCGCGCCGCTACGACGCCAAGCCCATCGGAAAACAGGACCACGAAATCAGCATGCTGGCGTCCTGCACCAAGATGTTCTGCACCGAGATGGTCGGTCGCGTGGCGGATCGGGCGGTGCAGATTCACGGTGGCGCGGGCTACATTGCCGAGTACAAGGCCGAACGCTTCTATCGCGATGTGCGTCTGCTGCGCCTGTACGAAGGCACCACGCAGATCCAGCAGCTCATCATCGCCAAGAACCTGCTGCGCGACTAGGCTGGCTCTAATAATTTGCCTGAATCTGGCTCTATTTTGGAGCCACGTTCTGGTTCAGAATGGGCGCTTTCCTGTTCGATTGCACGATCGTTGCCGGAGTCGCCATGTACATCCCCGCCCACTTTGAAGAATCGCGTCCTGACGCGTTGCACGACCTGATCGCGCAGAACCCGTTCGGGACGCTCGTCACGCATGGCGAGCAGGGGCTGGATGCGAACCACATTCCGTTCTTGCTGCTGCCCGAAGAGGGCCAGCTTGGCGTGCTGCATGCCCACGTGGCGCGCGCCAACCCGGTGTGGAAAGACGTCGCCAACGGCGATGAAGTGCTGGTCATCTTCCGCGCGGGCGATGCGTACATCTCGCCGACGTGGTATCCGAGCAAGCACGAGCACCACAAGGATGTGCCGACCTGGAACTATCGCGTGGTGCATGCGCATGGCCGTATCACCGTGTGTGACGACGCGCGTTTCGTGCGCGGCGTGGTGGCTCGCCTGACGCGCGCGCATGAGGCCGCGCAGCCTAAGCCGTGGAAGATGTCGGACGCGCCTGCCGACTACATCGATGAGTTGCTGAAGGTGATTGTCGGCATCGAGATCGAGATCACGCGCCTTGAGGGCAAGCTCAAGCTCGGCCAGAACCGGGAAGCGCGCGATGCACGCGGCGCTGGCGAGGCGCTCAAGGCCAGCGGCGCGCATGTCGTGGGCGACGCGATGCTTGCTGCGCTGGCGGCAAAGACGGAATGATGCGAGCGGCGGACTGTTAATCCGTCGCTCCACACCGCGTTACTTCACACTGCGCGCCGGCAGAATCTCGCCGCGCACTTCCCCAAAGCCCACGCGATAGCCATTGCCCTGGCACCAGCCCGTCATGGTGACTTCGTCGCCGTCTTCCAGGAAGGCGCGCGTGGTGCCGTTGCCGAGGTCCAGCGGCTGCTTGCCGTTGACAGTCAGCTCCAGCAGGCTGCCGTAGGAATCTGGCGTCGTTCCGCTGATGGTGCCCGAGCCCATCAGGTCACCCACGCGCACGTTGCAGCCGGACACGGTGTGGTGCGCAAGCTGCTGCGCCATCGTCCAGTACATCGCGCGGAAATTCGTGCGCGCGATCGTGGTGCGCTCCCCGCCGTGCGGACGCAGCGCGGTTTCGAGGGCGATGTCGTAGGCGTTCGGCCGGCTCTGGCGCAGGTATTCCAACGGCTCAGGCGATTGCGCGGGGTTGGCCACGCGGAACGGCTCCAGCGCTTCCATCGTCACGATCCACGGCGAGATCGATGTGCCGAAGCCCTTCGAGTTGAACGGGCCGAGCGGCACGTATTCCCATTGCTGGATGTCGCGCGCGCTCCAGTCGTTGAGCAGCACGACGCCGAACATGTAGTCGGGTGCGGCGTCCACGGAAACCGGTTCACCCAGCGCACTGGGCTTGCCGACTACAAAGGCCATCTCAAGCTCGTAGTCCAGCTTGCGGCAGGCCGTGAAGATCGGGCGCGGCTGGTCGGGCAGCTTGATCTGGCCCATCGGGCGGTGCAGCGGTGTGCCGCTCACCACCACGGAGCTGGCGCGGCCGTTGTAGCCGATCGGGATTTCCAGCCAGTTGGGCAGCAGCGCGTTCTCGGGATCTCGGAACATGCGGCCGACGTTGGTGGCGTGTTCTTTCGATGAGTAGAAATCCGTGTAGCCGGGGATGTCGATCGGCAGATGCATCACCGCATGCGCCTGCGGCACCAGCGCGCGGGCGTGCAGCGTGGCGTTGTCGCGCACGTGGGTGTCGGCCACGCTGAACAGCGCCTGCAGCTTCTTGCGTGTTTCTGCCCACACGGGCTTGCCAAGGGCGATGAATGTGTTGAGTTTGCCGGTGCGGAATGTGCCGCGTGTTGCTGCGGGGAGCAGGCCGGCGTCATCCAGCACGCCGAGATCGATGACCTGATCGCCCAGGGCTACGCCTGCGCGCGGCGACGGGTTTTCTTTGGTGGAGAAGATGCCGAAGGGCAGGTTTTCCAGGGGGAAGTGGGTGTCGGGGGTGTTGGCGGATTCTAGCCAGCTTAGTTGGCGGGTGGTCATGATGGGGCGATGGTTTGTTTGTTGAGTCGGTTATTGCTTGACGTTGCTGGTGCATCCCTTGTTTCACCCTGCCGGGGCCGACTCACTTTCTTTGTCTTGCCAAAGAAAGTAAGCAAAGACGCGCCCGAGATGGCGAAAGATTCCTTGAATTTCCGTAACCGGGCGGAGAAGGACCGAAACTCGCTGCGCTCAGACAGCGGTCCTTCTTTTTCCGCCCGCTTACGAAAATTCAAGGCGCCATCTAGGGCAAGGTACGGCCACACCTTCTGGATGCTCGCGTTGGCGCCAAGGCGAAGTTCTTAGGGCTTGGTCGGGTCGAAATGCTTCTTCAGGCCTTGCCAGCATTCGAAGTACTTGGCTTGCAGTTGCGCCGATTCCGCTGCGAAGCGCGTGGGGCGGATCACGGCTGGCGTTTCGAACATGAAGGCCATCGTTGCGTCGACCTTGTGCGGCTTGGTGGTGTCGCCGTTGCTGGCTTTCTCGAACGTGTCGGCGTCGGGGCCGTGGCCGCTCATGCAGTTGTGCAGGCTGGCGCCTCCAGGCACGAAGCCTTCGGCCTTGGCGTCGTACACGCCCTGGATCAGGCCCATGAATTCGCTCGCGACGTTGCGGTGGAACCAGGGCGGGCGGAATGTGTTTTCGGCGGCCAGCCAGCGCGGCGGGAAGATCACGAAGTCGATCGTGTCCACGCCCGGCGTGGCGGAGGGGCTTTGCAGCACCAGGAAGATCGACGGGTCCGGATGGTCGTAGCTGATCGACCCGATGGTGTTAAACAGGCGCAGGTCGTACTTGTACGGCGCGAGGTTGCCGTGCCAGGCCACGACGTCCAGCGGCGAGTGGCCGATCTTCGCGCTCCACAGGCTGCCCTGGAATTTTGCGACGAGTTCGAAATTGCCCTCGCGGTCTTCGTACCACGCGTGCGGGGTGAGGAAGTCGCGCGGGTTGGCCAGGCCGTTCGAGCCGATGACGCCCAGGTCCGGCAAGCGGAAGAGCGCGCCGAAGTTCTCGCAGATGTAGCCGCGCGCGTCGCCATCCGGCAGTTCGACGCGGAAGCGCACGCCGCGCGGGATGACGACAATCTCCAGCGGCTCGACATCGACCACGCCCATCTCCGTCAGCAGGCGCAGGCGGCCTTGCTGCGGGACGATCAGCAGTTCGCCGTCGGCGTTGTAGAAGAAGCGGTCGGTCATTGACGCGTTGGCGGCGTACAGGTGGATGCCGCAGCCGGTTTGCGCGTCCGGCCCGCCGTTGCCGGCGAAGGTGACGATGCCGTCGATGAAATCAGTGCCGGCGGCAGGTGCGGGCAGCGGGTCCCAGCGCAGTTGGTTGGGCGAGGGCGGCACCTCGTTGAAGTTGCTGTGGAAGCGTCCCTGCGCCATGGCCTCGAACGGCAGATGCACGGCGCCCGGACGGATGCGATACAGCCACGAGCGGCGGTTGTGCGCGCGCGGGGCGGTGAACGCCGTGCCGGAAATCTGCTCCGCATACAGGCCATACGGCGCCTTCTGGGGGAGTTCTGGCCGTGCGGCAGCGCGCCGGGCAGGGCTTCGGTGGCGAACTCGTTGCCGAAGCCGCTCTGGTAGGCGGGCCGGTCCAGCGACGCGGGGTGAATGCGTTCTTGACCGTCGGGGCGAGCATATTCATGGTGAAGTCCTTGGAGAAAAAGTCAGGAGCGTCTTCAGGGAAAGCGTAGTCGTTACCGGGCCATCAGGCGGGCTTGCTGGTTGCGCGACGTGAGGCAAAGCGTGCGGCGTCCGGGCCACTGGCGGCCAGCGTAAGCGCCAGCACCATGCCGAATGACATCATCGCCGGCACCGCCGCGGCCGAGAACAACGCGGGGCCGCTCCACTGCATGGCAATCAGTTGTCCGCCGATTACCGGGCCGATGACGGAGCCGATGCGGCCCACGCCCAGGCTCCAGCCGATGCCGGTGGCGCGCAGCGTGGTGGGGTAATACGTGGCGGCCAGCGCATTTACCGCAGGCTGTCCGCCGACGATGCAGAAGCCCGCCACGAACACCACCGCCACCAGCACGGGCAGCGCAGCCGCCACATGGCCGATCAGCCCGACGGTGACGCAGGCGATCAGGAAGCACACGGCCAGCACGCGCACAAAGCCCAGGCGATCGATCAGCCGGCCCAGCGTGAGCGTGCCGATCACACCGCCTACCTGCAGCGCGGTGGCGACCAGCACAGCGGTATCCGTCGGGTAACCGGCATCGCGAATCAGCGTCGGCAGCCAGTTCGACAGGAAGTACAGGTCGATCAGGTTCATGAAGTTGATGACCCACAGCACGAGCGTGACCTTGGCGCGGCCTTCCGTGAAGAGCGCCGAGACCGGCATGCCCCGCGCCGGCGCCTCGGGCACCACGAATCGCGTCTGCGCGTTCACCTGCAGTTGCGGGGCGAGCTTGCCCAGCCAGCGAGCCAGACGTTGATGGCGCGTCTGCGAATCACCCTTGAGCACGAGGTATTGGAGGGATTCCGGCAGCCACAGCACCATCATCACGCCAATGGCGAGGGTACAAGGCCGCCCACCAGAAACACCGACTGCCAGCCGAAGCGTGAAAGCAGCGCTGCGCTCACAAAGCCGCCGAGTGCCGCGCCGACGGTAAAACCGCATGACACGAGCATCATCCAGGTCACGCGCGTGCGTGCGGGGCTGAACTCGCCGGCCAGCGCCATCGCGTTGGGCATGATGCAACCCAGCCCCAGGCCCGTGATAAAGCGCAGCACCAGCAGCGCCTGCACCGTTTCCACCTGCGTGGTGGCCAGCATGCACGCTGCAAAAAGAAGGTCGCAACGATCAGCACCGGCCGCCGCCCGAAGCGGTCGCCCAGCACGCCAAACACCAGCGAGCCGACCAGCATGCCGAACAGCCCCGCGCCGAACACCGGCCCGAGGCTCGCTTTGGTGATGTTCCAGTCCTTGATGATGGCGGGCGCCACATAGCCCATGGCCTGCACATCAAAGCCGTCGATGATCAGGCACAGACCGCAGATGGCGAGCAGCAGGATCTGGAAGCCGCCGACCTTGCCTTGATCGATCAGGCGGGCGAGGTCGATGGGCGTGGATGGCGCTTCATGAGCAGCGGGGGCAGGGCGCATGGTGGTCTCCGGTGGCGGCGTTGCCGCTCTGTTTTGGATTCTTGGTATGCGCGTATTGTCCGGATCGGATGAAAATTTGGAATATCAATGCGAGAATGAACGCTATTGAAATTGTGAATGTTGGGGCGCTGCCATGCTCAACCTGCGGGATGTCGACCTGAACCTGCTGGTGCTGTTTCAGGAAATCCTGCGCGAAAAGCGCATCTCCGTCGTGGCCGAGCGGCTGGGCCTGTCGCAGCCGGCGGTAAGCAACGCGCTGTCGCGCCTGCGCCAGACTTTCGACGACGAACTCTTCGTGCGCACCCCGCGCGGCATGATGCCGACCGCACTTGCCGAGCAATTGGCCGAACCGGTGGCGATGGCGCTCGACACGCTGCAGCGCGCCTTCGGCCAGCGCACGCATTTTGAGGCGGCCACTTCCACGCGCACCTTCACGATTGCCATGAGCGATGTCGGCGAGGTGTATTTCATGCCGGTGCTCGCGCAGTTGTGTGCCGAGCAGGCACCAGGTGTGCGGCTCGACACGCTGCGTGCGGGCGGGTTCGACATGAAGGCCGAAATGGAGGCTGGCGCCATCGACCTTGCGATCGGCGCGTTCGATGATCTTTCCGGCGAGAGCCTCTTCCAGCGCCGCCTGTTCCGGCAGGATTACGTGACGATGTTCCGGCGCGGCCATGCGCTGTCGGAGGGCAAGCTCACGCTGGAGCGCTTTCGCGCAGCGTCGCACCTGGTGGTGGCGAGTTCGGCCAGCCCGTACAGCGCGATCGGGCCGCTGCTCGACAAGGCGGGGATCACGCAGTCGGCGCGCTTTTCGGTGCCGCACTTCGTGGCGGTGCCGTACATCGTCAGTACGACCGACCTGGTGGTGACGGTGCCGCGTAAGCTGGCCGAGCGTGCGGCGCCGCCGTTCGGGCTGGAGTTCGTGGCGCCGCCGCTCAAGCTGCCCGCGTTGCAGACCAATGTCTTCTGGCACCGGCGTTTCCATCAGGACGCCGGCAACCAGTGGCTGCGCAACCTCGTTGCGCAGCGCTTTGCCGAACTGGAAGGTTAGGCGTCAGCCGGCCGAGACCGTGCGTTGCAACTGTTCGCCCAAGCCGGCGATGCCCAGGCGCATGGTCTGCCCAGGCTTGAGGTAGACCGGGTTCGGCTTGATGCCCAGTCCCACGCCCGGCGGCGTGCCTGTGGAGATGACATCGCCGGGCTGCAGGCTCATGCAGCGGCTTAGATACGCCACGAGTTGCGCGACACCAAACACCATCGTCCGCGTATTGCCGTTCTGATGGCGGTGGCCGTCCACCTCCAGCCAGAGGTCCAGTGCCTGCGGGTCGGGCACCTCGTCGCGCGTGACCAGCCACGGCCCGAGCGGACCGAACGTGTCGAAGCCCTTGCCCTTGTCCCACTGGCCGCCGCGCTCGATCTGCCATTCGCGCTCGGAAACGTCGTTGACGATGCAGTAGCCGGCCACGTAGTCCAGCGCGTTGGCTTCGTCGATGTACTTGGCGGGCTTGCCGATGACCACGCCCAGTTCGACTTCCCAGTCGGTCTTGACGGAGCCGCGCGGGATTTCGATGTCGTCGTTCGGGCCGCAGATGGCGCTGGTCCATTTGTTGAAGACGACCGGCTCGGACGGTACCGGCAGGCCGGATTCCGCAGCGTGGTCGGCGTAGTTCAGCCCGATGCAGATGAACTTGCCGACACGCCCGACGCACGGGCCAATGCGGGGTTGCCCGTTGACGGCCGGCAGCGTGGCAGGGTCCACGTCGCGCAGCTTGGCGAGCGATGCATCCGACAGCACGTTGCCCGCAATGTCGTCGACGATGCCCGACAGATCACGGAGAGTGCCGGTGGCATCGAGCAGGCCGGGTTTTTCTTGGCCTTGGGGGCCGAAGCGCAGCAGTTTCATGAAAAGCTCAGATCGGTTGGGGGAAAGGCATCAAGGTATCAATTTGACCAGCCGCCGTCGATCAGGTGGACTTGCCCCGTCGTAAAGGCGGCCTCGTCGGAAGCCAGATAGGCGGCCAGCGCGGCAATCTCTTCCGGCTGCCCGAGGCGCCCCATCGGCTGGCGTGCGACGAACGCCGCTTCGACTTCCGCGCGCGGTTTGCCTTGCGTGCGGGCTTGCTCATCGATGCGCTGGGCGAGCGATGGCGACACCACCGTGCCGGGGCAGATCGCATTGCAGCGGATACCGCGCGCCACAAAGTCTGCCGCCACGGATTTGGTCAGCCCGATCACCGCCGCCTTCGATGCGCCATACACAAAGCGGTTCGGCACGCCCTTGATGCTCGACGCGGCGGACGACATGTTGATGACACTGCCGCCGCCGCGTTCCAGCATGCCCGGCAGGAACGCGCGGAGGGTGCGGTACATCGACTTGACGTTGAGGTCGAACGAGAAATCCCACGCATCCTCATCGCACTCCAGCACCGAGCCGGCGTGTACGAAGCCCGCGCAGTTGAAGAGGATGTCGATGCCGCCAAGCTCGGCAGCGAGCGCATTGACCTGCTGGGTATCGCGCACATCGAGGCGGCGGACCTCGAACGGCACATCGTTCAACGCATCGATGCGCAGGTCGGTGGCGATGACGCGTGCACCTTCGCGGGCGAAGCGCTCGGCGCAGGCACGGCCGATGCCTTGCGCAGCGGCGGTCACGAGCGCGGTCTTGCCTGCCAGGCGCCGCCCGGGAAAAGCAGCGCCGCTCATTCTTTGGGCAGCAGGTAGGCCTGGCGCGCAAACAGGCGCCAGCCGTCCGGATGCTTCTTCCACACCTGCAGCACGCCGATATGCGCGGTGCTCGTCTTGCCGTCGGGCAGGTTGTTGACGGAGTCGAACACGTGGCGCACCCAGGCGTTGTCGCCGTTGACCTGCACGGTCTGGTTGGTCAGCGCAATCGACTTGAATGAATTCGTGCCGTCCAGCGTCTTCAGGAAGGCCGCGCGGTCTTCCAGCTTGCCCGACGAGTGGCCGTAGGTCAGATCGTTCTCGATCAGCTTGGTGAGCGTGGCGCCATCGCTGGCCACCATGGCAACGCGCAGGCGCTCCACGGCTTGCGCAACCGTGTCGGCATCGGTGGCCGCATGGGCGGGGGCGCTACCGGCTGCGAGCGCGGCGGTCATCGCAACGCCCGCAATGCGGCGGACAAACGTGTGCAACAGCATGGGCAATCTCCTCTCTGATGGTGTGTGCGCTGCATCGCAGGCGGGGTCAGAAATGGGCTTCGCGATGCGCGGCCTGGGGCGGCAGGCTCGCGGTTTCCGGCTCGGGCAACGGGGCCGCGCGGCCCACACGCCGCACCCACATCGCGGTCAGGATCGGCACGAGAATCGCTGTGACGAGGCAGGCTGTGGCCACCAGCGCCGTGGCAGCCGGCACCATGGGTTTGAACCGGGGAATCATCTCGCCGATGATGGCCGGATTGGCGACCGCCGCTCCGGCCGTGGACGATGCCGCCAGCCCTGCGGCGCCGTTGCCGCCGGCGATGAACTTGTCCGCCAGAATGAGCGGCACGCCTGTGATGACGATCACCGTCAGGCCGAGCAGCAGGCCCGAGAGCCCGCTGTTGGCAATCACATGCAGATCGATGCCGTTGCCCAGCGCAAAGCCGAAGAACGGAATGAGCGGATGCACGCAGCGGCCGAACAGCTCGCGCAATTCACTGTCGAGATTGCCCAGCGTAAAGCCGATCAGGAACGGCAGCACCGCCCCCACGAACAACCGGGGCTCGAACACCGCAACGCCCGTCGCCCCCAGGATCAACATGCTGACGAGCGGGCCCGATTCGACCGACATCAGCACGAACGCGCCGGCTTCTTCCTTGGTGCCGTACTGCTGCATGACCGCGGCGTAGAGGCCGCCGTTGGTCATGTCCATCGACGTGGTGATTGCCAGCACCGACAGCCCGGCAAGGATGCCGGTCTTGATGCCTTCGTCCGGAATGAACTGCGCAGCCACCAGCGTCGCCAGCCACGCCACGGCAATCTTGGTGACGAGCAGCGTGCCGGACTTGCGCAGCACCACGCCGGTGGCATGCAGGTCGATGGTCGCGCCCATGCAGAAGAACCACACCGCCAGGATCGGCACCGTGCCGGTGATCAGGCCGTTGGTGAACGAGCCGAAGTACTTCCCGGCATCGGGCGCGAACGTATGCACGCATGCGCCCAGCAGCAGCGGCACGAGCATCAGCCCGCCCGGAATGCGGTCAATCGCCTTCTTGATCTTCACGTCTCCTCCATGAGCCTCTATGGGCTCGGTTGGTCAGGGTCCAACATCGTGGAGTGACTATAGCGGATGATGTGGAACGATGTTCCATGTTTTTTGACGTCGTGGATTTATCGTTTACCCTCAGGCGCAAATGTGTGCGGCGCAGCGTGACCCAGCTTGATTTCGGCTTCATCTCAAAAATATGGATCGACGTTCCGTATTTCTGTTTTGTGCTTCAATCCAACCCAGAACGGCCGGCGGCGCAGGACATGCCGGTGCATCCCAACGGAGAAACGGCATGGAAGTGCGGCAAGGAATCCACAGCGAACACGCAAAAACCCTCGACACGGCGGGGCTGCGCCGGCAGTTTCTGGTGGAACAGGTGTTTGAGCGCGATGCGCTTCAGTTCACGTACAGCCATATCGACCGGATCATCGTTGGCGGCGCGTGGCCGGCGACGCGGCCGGTGGAGGTGCCGGCATCGCTGGCCAAGTCGATGGGCGTGAGCCATCTGCTGGAGCGCCGCGAGCTGGGTGCGATCAACATTGGCGGCGCGGGCTGGGTGGAAGTCGATGGCACGCGGCACGCCGTTGGCAATGAAGAGGCGATCTACATCGGCCAGGGCGGTCAGAACATCGTCTTCGGCAGCGACGATGCAGCGCGGCCCGCCAAGTTCTACATCAACTGTGCGCCGGCCCATACGGCGTATCCCACGCGCACGATCACGCTGGCGCAGGCGTCGCCCGAAACGCTCGGCGATCCGGCCACGAGCAACCGGCGCACGATCTACAAGTTCATCGTGCCCGACGTGCTGCCCACCTGCCAGCTCTCGATGGGCATGACCAAGCTGGAGCCCGGCAGCCTGTGGAACACCATGCCGTGCCACACGCACGAGCGCCGAATGGAGGTCTATTTCTATTTCAACCTGCCGGACAACGCCGCCGTGTTCCACATGCTCGGCGAGCCGCAGGAGACGCGCCACATCCTCGTCCACAACGAGCAGGCGGTGATCTCGCCAAGCTGGTCGATCCACTCCGGCGTGGGCACCCGGGCGTACACCTTCATCTGGGGCATGGTCGGCGAGAACCAGGTGTTCCACGACATGGACCACATCGCCATTGCCGACTTGCGCTGACACCATGCGGCTCGAGAATCCCTATCTGCAGAGCGCAAGCCTGTTCGACCTGACCGGCAAGGTGGCCATCGTCACCGGCAGCAACACGGGGTTGGGCGCGGGCATGGCGACGGCGCTCGCGGCGGCTGGTTGCGACATCGTCGGCGCCAACCGGTCCGACCCGGCCCAGACGGCCGCGCGCGTGGAAGCGGCCGGGCGGCGGTTTGTCGACGTGCGCGCCGATCTATCTTCGCTCGAGCCGATCGGCAGCATTGTCGAAGCCGCGATGGACACCTTCGGCCGCGTCGACATCCTCGTCAACAACGCCGGCATCATCCGCCGCTGCGACGCGCTGGAATTTTCCGAAGCCGATTGGGATGCGGTCATCGACGTCAACCTCAAGGGCGTGTTCTTTCTCTCGCAGGCGGTGGCACGGCAGTTCGTGCAGCAAGGCGGGCGCGGCAAGATCATCAACGTGGCGTCGATGCTGTCGTTCCAGGGTGGCATTCGCGTGCCGTCTTACACGGCATCCAAGAGCGGTGTGCTGGGGCTTACCCGGCTGCTGGCGAACGAGTGGGCGGGGCGCGGCATCAACGTCAACGCCATCGCGCCGGGCTACATGGAAACCGACAACACAGCGCAACTGCGCGAAGACCGGCAGCGCAGCGAAGAGATCCTGGCGCGTATTCCGGCCGGGCGCTGGGGCGTGCCGGACGACCTTGCGGGCGCCGTGGTGTTTCTGGCGTCGGCCGCATCGGACTACGTGCACGGCCACACGCTCGCGGTGGATGGCGGCTGGCTGGCGCGATAGGCAAATCGGCGGGTGGATTGATGGAACGCGGTATGAGACCGGTTATGCTCTCTCCAGATTTTGAAATCACGGAACCACGAGAGATGAAAGCCACGCCCCGGCAACGCAAGCCGGAAGATCCGTCCGCCAACGAACCGCTTGATACCGGTGCGGATAAAGCCGAATCGGTCTCGGCGGTCGACAAGGTGTTCACCATCCTGGCCGCGATGGGCGAGCTTGGCGCCGTTGGCCCGAGCGAACTGTCGCAGCGGCTCGGCATGTCCAAGACGACCGTGCACCGTTTCCTGCAGTCGCTCAAAGGCCTCGGCTATGTCGCACAGGAAGGCGACACCGACCGATACCGGCTGACCATCCGCTTGTTCGAGCTTGGCGCCAAGGCCCTGGAAAACGTCGACCTCGTTCGCGAGGCCGACACCGAAATGCGCCGCATTGGTCAGCTCACACGCGAGGCCGTCCACCTCGGCGCGTTTGACGAAGACGCCATCATCTACATCCACAAGATCGATGCCGATTACGGCTTGCGCATGCAGTCGCGCATCGGCCGGCGTAATCCGCTGCACAGCACGGCCATCGGCAAGGTGCTGCTGGCCTACATGCCGCCGGAAGAGGCACGCGAGGTGCTGTCGAAGGTCGAGTTCAAGAAGTCCACGCAGAAGACGCTCGCTTCGGCCGAGGCCGTGCTGAGCATCCTGCCGCGTGTGCGCCAGCAAGGTTTTGGCGAAGACAACGAAGAGCAGGAAGACGGATTGCTGTGCATCGCCGTGCCGGTATTCGATCGCTTTGGCCGCGTGATTGCGGGGCTGTCGATCTCGTTCCCGACCATGCGTTGCGGCGCCGATACCAAGGCGCATTACGTCGCGCTGCTGCAGCAGGCAGGGGCGGCGATCTCGTCGCGTCTTGGGCATCACCCCGCATCCGCATCCGCATCTGACTGAGCGCTCTGCAGGATCAGCCAGTCCGTCCTATCCTCTGCGTTGTCTCTCGCATCTGAGATCTGAGCCTGTGCGCTCTGCATTCCATTCCCACCGTATTGGAGTCGATCACATGCGTTACAACCAGTTGGGCCGGACCGGCCTGTTCGTATCGGAGCTGTGCCTGGGCACGATGACCTTCGGCGGCAACGACGGCATCTGGCAGCACATTGGTGATTTGCAGCAGGCCGATGCCGAGCGCCTGATCGGGCGTGCGCTCGACGCGGGCATCAACTTCATCGACACGGCGGATGTGTACGCCAACGGTGTCGCCGAGCAGATCACGGGGCAGGCGCTCAAGAACCTGAAGGTGTCGCGCGACAGCGTGGTCGTCGCCACCAAGGTGTTCGGCCAGACCGGTGAGAGCGTGAATGCGCGCGGCGCTTCGCGTTTCCACATCATGGACGGCATCAAGGCCAGCCTGAAGCGCCTGCAGCTCGACCATATCGACCTCTATCAGATCCATGGTTTCGACCCGGCCACGCCCATCGAGGAAACGGTGCGTGCGCTCGATACGCTCGTCCAGCACGGTCATGTGCGCTATGTGGGCGTATCGAATTGGGCGGCGTGGCAGATCGTCAAGGCGTTGGGGATTGCGGAACGCCTGGGCTGTGCGCGCTTCGAAAGCCTGCAGGCGTATTACACCGTCGCCGGCCGCGACCTCGAGCGCGAACTCGTGCCGATGCTCCACAGCGAAGGCCTCGGCCTGATGGTCTGGAGCCCGCTGGCCGGCGGGCTGCTCAGCGGCAAATACACGCGCGAGCAGCACGGCGAGCAAGACAGCCGCCGCAACAAGTTCGACTTCCCGCCGGTGGACCAGGCGCGCGCCTACACCTGCGTCGATGCCATGCGCGTCATGGCCACGGTGCGCAGCGTGTCGGTCGCGCAGATTGCGCTCGCCTGGCTGCTGCATCAACGCGCGGTCACCACCGTGATCGTCGGTGCGAAGAAGATCGAACAGCTCGACGACAACATCGCTGCCACCAAGGTTGAGTTGACGGCGGAAGAGCTGTCGCAGCTCGATGAACTCAGCAAGCTTCCGCCCGAATACCCGGGTTGGATGCTGGAGCGGCAAGGCGAGTACCGGCGCGGCCAGCTTGCCGGAATCCGGCACGCTGCGCGCTAGTCTGCCGGCGCAAAACGTTCGCCTTTGAAAACGCGGCGCGGGTTGCCGCGCTCCAACTGGTGATGGAGCGCGCGCCGCTGCGCACGCTGTGCCGCATCGGCAGCCGCTTCGTGCTCCGCCAGCTTGTGAGCGAGCAGCAGCACCGCCAGCCGCTTGTTGGCGTGCTGGCTGCGCTCCGTCTGCACCTTCACGCTGATGCCCGTGGCGATATGCGTGGCCCGCACGGCCGACTCCGTCTTGTTGACATGCTGGCCGCCCCGTCCCGAAGAACGCGTGGTCTCGAAGCGGATCTCGCCCGGTAGCGTTTCCGACGGCGCCGCACAGCGCGCCACCCCGAAGAACCAATTCTTGCGCGCGTGCCGCGGTCGGTAGGGCTCGGGCAGGTCCATTGGATCGTGCCTTCCCAGGCTCGCGCCACGGTCTCCTCAGCATGGCCGTCCAGGCTGATCAAGGCGGAACGCAGCGTGCCGGCGTATTCACCGTCTCCCTGTTCCAGCAGTTCGAGTTGGACGCCCGCGTTTGCGGATTCGCGTTGCAGGCGGTCCAGTGCTTTCGCCACGGCCAGCTCGCATTCGGCTGGACCTTGCGCAGAAGAGAGTTGCAGCAACACCATCAGCAGCACTCCCCACGCGTCTTGTACGTCAACACCGGGCGCAGGCGCGCGAGCACCTTGACCAGGCCAGCGTCCACCAGCGGCGCGATCACGCTTTCGATCGGCTTGTAGGCTTCGGGCGCTTCTTCGTAAATCAACTGCTTGTCTTCGCAGATGACGTGGCCGCCGAGCTTTGTGCGATTGAGCTGCGCAGGCGTGAAGCGGCGGACCAGCCGGTCCTTGCACTCGCTGCGCATCCACTTGCGGCCCGCGCCGTGGGCGAGCGAAAACAAGCCGTGCTCGCTCGGGCGTGGCGCGACGAGGTAGCTGTAATCGCCGCGCGAACCGGGAATGACGACCACGCCGGCATCCGACGGCGTCGCGCCCTTGCGATGCAGCCAGCCGCGTTCGCCAAACACCGTGGCCGGTGCGACAAAGTTGTGATGCACGTCGAGCAGCGCCTTGCCCTGCGCGTGCAGGCGATCAAGCATGCGACGCGCAATCAGTTCGCGGTTGGCCTTGGCAAAGTGCAGCGCCGTGTCGTGGCGCGTCAGATAGGCGGCGCACGCCGCATCGTCCTGCGCGAGCCCGGCGTGCCCATACGCGCGCACGTGCTCATCGAGGATGGCTTGGCCGAGCCCGCGCGAGCCGCTATGCACGAGCAGCAGAAGCTGGCGCGGGTCCAGCGGCAGTTCCTCTGCATCGTAGATCTCATCGATGCGCTGCAGCTCTGCAAAGTGGTTGCCGCCGCCGATGGTGCCCAGCGCGGCATCGAAGCCCGTATCCGCCGGCGCCAACGCGGCGGCAAGCTCGCGCCAGCTTTCGTCGAGCGGCGTATCGATGTTGCCCAGACGCTTTTCAAGCTTGTCGAGGCTGACTTTGCTGGCATCGAGGTCGGTCGACCACAGCGTCATGCCGCAGCCGATGTCGTTGCCGATCAGCGCCGGATACAGGCGGCCAACGGAGAAAAATGCGGCGCCAACGGGATAACCGCGACCGGGATGCAGGTCGGGCATGCCGGCCACATGGCGCACGCCGTCGAGCGCTTTGGTGGTTTGAAGTTGCCGGATCGCGTCGCCTTCAATCCAGGTGTCGTCCGAGGCGATCAGCGAGACGCCGTCGAACAAATGCAAGATGCAATTGCCCATGAATGGTCCATATCAGGTCTGAAGAAAAATCTGATGTGGCAGGCCGAAGGCCGGGGCAATGCGAAGACGCTGCGAACTACAGCGCGAGAGATTCGATCAACCCAGGCAAGGGCCTGCAAAGGGGAAAGCAAGGTGACGCATGATGTTTTTTCCTCCTATGCAAAATGGTTGATCGGTAAGCGGGGCGGATACTAGCACCGCGCTTTGCGCACTCGCAAGTACGATCAAACGTAAGTGTTGGATTGTTGAAACGCGACCGCGCTCAGGCGGCCCCGGCAGGCAATGCCAGTCGCGCCGCGGTCAGCGCTTCGCGCAGGACCGCCATGTCGCCGATATGGTTTGCGAGCAGCAGAATCAATTGCGCATTGAGCATCGCGCTCTGCTCGTCGCTCAGGTTGCGGTGCGCATCGATCAGCGCCTCGTAGAAATCGTCCGGGCGAGGCAGGTTGGGTTGCGTGTTCAGCGGCATGGTGATCGCGGTATTGGCTCAAGCGGAGACGGCCGCGCGCGACGTTGCCGCAGGCGCGGTCTGGCCGGTGGCGCGGAGCAACGCGGCGGCCAGCTTGGCCGGCACAAGCGCGCGCCAGCGTGCGCAGACGTGCTGGTCCGGGCGGACAAGATAAATCGTGCCGGGGCGTGCGTCATAGCGTTGCGCGACCAGCCCGTCGATGTCTTCCAGCGCCGTCACGTTGGCCGAGACTGTGCCCATGCCGCCAGCCGGGAAGATGGCCAGCGTCGACAGCGGCAGCGCGTCGACGTGTTCTCCCGCGCCGCAGAAGCGCAAGGCGGTGAAGCCGCCGTGCAGATGGCTGAGGAGCCAATCCGCGCGGCCATCGGCCTGGCGTACCGGCGCATCGAGTGCGACAGCGCCGGGCACGAGCGTGCCGGCGAAGGGCGCTTCATCCGCGGTCTGCAACGGAGAACCTTCAAGCACCGTCGGCATCGAGAGCCGCCCGCTGTTGACCAGCGTCCGCGCAAACGGATAGTGCTTGGCCAGGCGCAGCGTGGCATCGCGAAAGAGCCGGCTGACGGCGCTCTTGGGTGTGATGAAATCGGTTGAGCGGGTGGAGTGGCGGATGTTGTCGTCGGCGGCAAACTCGCGCTCGCTCGCGTAGGTGTCGAGCAGCGTGTCGGGCGCATCGCCGGCCAGCACCATGCGCAGTTTCCACGCGAGGTTTTCGGCGTCTTGCAAACCACTGTTGGCACCGCGCGCACCGAACGGCGAGACGCGGTGTGCCGCATCGCCGATAAAGAGCACGCGGCCGTGGCGGAACCGATCCATGCGTTCGCACGAGAACGTATAGACGCTGACCCATTCCAGTTCGAAATCGACGCCTTCCCCCAGCAGCGCGCGCGTGGGATGACGCGCTCGGGTTGCTTCTCGGCTACGGGGTCGGCGTCCCAGCCGAGCTGGAAATCGATGCGCCAGACGTTGTCAGGCTGGTGGTGCAGCAGCACCGACTGATTCGGGTGGAACGGCGGATCAAACCAGAACCAGCGCTCGCTCGGGAAGGGCGCATCCATGCGCACGTCGGCGATCAGGAAGCGGTCTTTGAACGTCTGGCCGCGGGCTTCGAGGCCCATCATGTGGCGTACCGGGCTGCGCGAGCCATCGGCGGCGACCACGTATTGAGCACGCTGCTCGTACGTGCCGTCGGGCGTCTCGATGCTGAGCGTCACGCCGTCGGCATCCTGCGTGAGGGCCGTCACCTTGTTCTTCCAGCGCAGCTCGATGTTCGGCAAGGCTTGCGCGCGTTCAACGAGAAAGCCTTCCACGTAGTACTGCTGCAGATTGATGAACGCTGGTCGGCGGTGGCCGGTTTCTGGCAGCAGGTCAAAGCTGTAGAGCAGTTCGTTCTTCAGGTAGACCTTCCCGACGTTCCAGCTCACGCCCTTGTCGACCATGCAGTCGCCGCAGCCGAGCCGATCGAAAATCTCCAATGAGCGCTTGGAGAAACAGATCGCGCGCGAGCCGGTCGACAGCGTGCAATCGTCGTCCACAACGACCACGGCCACACCTTGCTGCGCCAGATCGATGGCCGTTGCCAACCCTACCGGCCCCGCGCCGACGATGACGACGGGGCGAGCTGCAGGTGCCGCGCCGGGCTGCTGCTCGGCACACGGCGCATACGCGAAGACGCGATTCTGGAAGTCGGGATTCATGTTCAGCCTTGCAGGGCGGCCCACATTTCCTTGTCGCGCTCGGCTGTCCAGATGCGCGGGTGCTTGATGCCGCTGGCCTCGTCAAAGGCGCGCGTCACGTCAAACGGCAGGCAGTGCTCGTAAATGAAGACGCTGCCGAATTTCGGGTCCATGGCCGCGCGGGTGTGCGCCATGGCGGCCTTCAGGTCCATCTTCTGCGCGACGGCTTCTTTGCCACGTTGCAGCAGCGTCGACACGAAATCCCGCGTATAGGCGAGGCCCTTGTCGACCTCGGCCGGATTGAGCAACGCGGGGCCGCGGCCCGGCACGAGCTTGTCGGCGCCGAGCGCGCGCAGCGCATCGAGTGTGGCGGGCCATTCTTCGAGCTGCGCGTCGCCACAGTAGCAGGCGGCGTCGTATTCGACGAGGTCACCGGAGAACAGCACCTTCTGCGACGGAATCCACACCACCGTGTCGCCCTTCGTGTGGCCGGGGCCGAGGTGCAGGATCTTCACTTCCAGCTGGCCAAGGAACAGCGTGAGTTCGCGCTCGAATACCAGCGTCGGCCAGGTCAGGCCGGGCACGGTTTCAACGCCCGCGAACAGGCGCGGAAAGCGTTCGATCTCGGACTTCATATCGGCTTCACCGCGCTCGACGATCATTTCGTACGTGCCGCGGCTGGCAATGATGTTCTGCGCGCCCTCGGTAAAGTACGCCGACGCGCCCAGCACGCGCACCGCGTGATAGTGCGATAGCACCACGTGCTTGATCGGCTTGTCGGTGAGGGCGCGGATGCGCGCGATCAGGTCTTGCGCCATCGCTGGCGTGGCGGTGGTGTCGACGATCAGCACCGAGTCGTCGCCGATGATGACGCCCGAGTTCGGGTCGCCCTCGGCGGTATAGGCGTAAGCGTTGGGGGAGAGCTGGGTAAAGGTGACTTGTTTGGCCTCGAGGTCGGCTTGCGAGGCGAAGGCTTTGGCCATTCTGTCACTCCTGGTGTAGTGAATTACGGTTGGGGGAATTATTCGTCTACGTGTATGGGCGGAAACGCCAGGGTTGGGATGCGCTGATACCCGGCCATACCAAACGCAGGCAATCATAGACCGCAGGGTCGGGAGATGCGCCTAGGGTATACGTGAATTATGATTAGAAGCATTGTTTCTACAATGCATAAAAATTAAAAACTGGCCGTCAGCGCGGAGCTGCGTGCTACGCTCGCAGCACTTTGTCGGCCCAGCCTGGGCCAGCCCCGCCGAGCCAATCCAATCCGCCCCCGAGACATGGAGACCACGGAAGTCGAAGACGACCTGCCCCCCGACGGCGATGCAGAAGACGCGCGCACAAGCCGTGACCGCTCGGGCATTCAATCCATCGAAGTCGGCACGCAATTGCTGGTGGCGCTCACGTGCCATGCGGGCGATGGCGCTCGGCGATCTGGCGCGCGCGGCGGGCATGCATCCGTCCAAGGCGCACCGCTACCTGGTCAGCCTGCAGCGGGTGGGCGCGGTGTCGCAGGACCCGCTGACTGGCCGCTACGAACTTGGCCCGTTTGCGCTGCGCCTAGGTCTCGCCAGCCTCAACCGCTCCGATGCCATCGTCCGCACGCGGCCGTTGTTGGCCGGTCTGCGAGACCAGACCGGTCACACCATCGGCATTGCAGTGTGGAGCGATCGTGGCCCGACCGTCGTGCATTGGGAAAAAGCCGGTGGTGCGCCCGGCGTCAACCTGCGCATTGGCGACGTCCTGCCGATGCTCAATTCCGCCACCGGCCGCCTGTTCGGCGCCTATCAGCCGATGGAGCAGACGCTGCCGCTTGTTGAACGAGAGCTGCACGAGCGTGCCGGTGACGATCTCCCGGCCTGCCGCGCTCTCTGACGGATTACTACCGCCTGTGCGAAGACGTCCGCACCGAAGGCGCATCGTGGGTGACGGGCAGTCTGCTGCCGGGCGTGAATGCGCTGTCGCTGCCCGTGTTTGGCGCGCGCGGTCAGCTTGTGCTGGTGTTGATCGCGCTGAATCTGCAACCGCTGTTTCACGCGCAGCGCGGCGGCGAGCTGGAGCACACGCTGCGCACGTTCGTGATGCGCTTGTCTGCCATGCTGCAGGCGCCCGCGGAAAGTCCTCCGAAGGCCGGCGGCCGACGGAGCAAGGCGGCGCGTTAGGGTTGTCGCCAATTTCATCCTGTCGTAAGAAATTTACTATCTCGTAACTCGTGGCGCCCCCTTGCCCGGCCTACATCCGGTGCGAACTCCACGACTACAAGAACGAGGAGCTTCATGGACTTGTCGATTGCCGCCATCCTGGCGCAAGACGGCGTGACATCGGGCGCGATCTACGCGCTGCTGGCGCTGGCGCTCGTACTGGTGTTTTCCGTCACGCGCGTGATCTTCATCCCGCAGGGCGAATTCGTCGCGTATGGCGCGCTCACGCTGGCGGCCATCCAGGCCAACAAGGCGCCGCTCTCGGCCAGCATGCTCGTCGCGCTGGGTGTGCTGACGTTCCTCGTCGAGATGGGCCGCACGCTGCTGCAACCTGAACTGCGCCTGCATGCGCTGCGCACGGGTGCCATCTATGCGGGCAAATACCTTGTCTTTCCGATTGCCGTGTACGTCGCTGCCCGCATGCTCGCCCCGATGACGTTGCCCATGATTGCGCAGGTCGCGTTGACGCTGCTGATCGTCATTCCCATGGGCCCGATGATCTACCGCCTGGCCTATGAGCCGTTGGCCGAAGCCAGCACGCTGGTGCTGCTGATCGTTTCGGTGGGCGTGCACTTTGCAATGGTCGGCCTCGGTCTTGTGATGTTCGGCGCGGAAGGCTCGCGCACGGATGCGTTTTCCGATGCGCGCTTTGATCTGGGCGCGCTCAGCGTGTCAGGCCAGAGCCTGTGGGTGGTGGCCGTGTCGGTGCTGATGATCGTGGGGCTGTACTTCTACTTTGGCCGCACGGTGTCGGGCAAGGCGCTGCGCGCGACGGCGGTGAACCGGCTGGGTGCGAGGCTGGTCGGCATCGGCACTACGCAAGCGGGGCGCCTGGCGTTCACGCTGGCGGCGGCGTTGGGCGCCCTGTGCGGCATCCTGATTGCGCCGCTCACCACGGTCTACTACGAGTCCGGTTTCCTGATCGGCCTGAAGGGCTTCGTTGGGGCGATCGTGGGCGGGCTCGTGAGCTATCCGGTGGCGGCACTGGGCGCGCTGCTGGTGGGGCTGCTGGAGTCGTATTCATCGTTCTGGGCGTCGGCGTTCAAGGAGGTGATCGTGTTCACGCTCATCATTCCGGTGCTGCTGTGGCGATCGCTCACCACCAAGCATGTCGAGGAAGAGGAATAAGCCGATGAACACGCTGACTAAATCTTCCGAAGGCACGGCGCAGCGCGGCTGGCTTTCGCGCAACCGCGTGCTGACCGCGTTGTTCGTCGTCGTGCTGGTGTTGATCCCGATCGTCCCCACGCCCGAGTTCTGGATCACGCTGCTGAACTACATCGGGCTCTATAGCCTCGTGGCGCTGGGGCTGGTGCTGCTCACGGGGGTGGGCGGGCTGACGTCGTTCGGGCAAGCGGCGTTCGTCGGGCTTGGTGCATACAGCACCGCGTATCTGACAACGCAGTACGGTGTCTCGCCGTGGATCGGCCTGTTGGCCGGGCTGGCGATTACGGTGGTCAGCGCCTACGTGATCGGCCTGATCACGATGCGCATGTCGGGGCATTACCTGCCGCTGGCGACGATTGCGTGGGGCCTGTCGCTCTTCTTCCTGTTCGGCAACCTGGAATTCCTCGGCAAGTACGACGGGCTGAACGGCATTCCGGTGCTGAACGTGCTCGGCAAATCGCTGCAGACCGGCCGCGAGATGTTCTACCTGATCTGGGCTGTCGTTGTCGTGGCGGTGCTGGCGGTGCAGAACCTGCTGAATTCGCGCCCGGGCCGCGCCATCCGCGCGCTCAAGGGCGGCGGCACGATGGCCGAGGCGATGGGCGTGAACACCGCGTGGATGAAGGTGGTGATCTTCGTATTTGCGGCGGTGCTCGCGTGCATTTCGGGCTTTCTCTATGCGCATCTGCAGCGCGCGGTGAACCCCACGCCGTTCGGCCTGAACTATGGCATCGAATACCTGTTCATGGCGGTGGTCGGCGGCGTGGGCCACGTGTGGGGCGCGGTGCTTGGCGCGGGTTTGCTGACCATCCTGAAAGACAGCCTGCAGAGCATCCTGCCGAAGCTGCTGGGCTCCAACGGCAACTTCGAGATCATCGTGTTCGGCGTGCTGCTGGTGCTGCTGCTGCAGTACGCGCGTGATGGTGTCTGGCCGTTCATCCGCAAGCTGTTTCCATCTGCGCCGACGGCCCACGCACCCGACGACGCGCCTGCACTCAAGCAGCGCGAGAAGCCGCAAGCCGGTGAACTGATCCTCGACGTACGCGCCGCGCGCAAGGAGTTTGGCGGCTTGGTTGCCGTGAATGACGTGAGCTTCCAGGTGAAGGCCGGCGAGATCATCGGCCTGATCGGCCCCAATGGCGCGGGCAAGTCGACCACCTTCAACCTCGTGACCGGCGTGCTGCCAGTCACGCGTGGCGAGGTGCTCTACCGCGGCGAGCGCATCAGCGGCAAGCCTTCGCGCGAGATCGTCAAACGCGGTATCGGTCGCACCTTCCAGCATGTGCAATTGCTGTCGGGCATGACGGTGCTGGAAAACGTCGCGCTAGGCGCGCACCTGCGCGGCGATTTTGCGGCGCAGGGTGGCGTGCTCGCCAGCGTGGTGCGCATGAACCAGGCAGAAGAGCAGAAGCTGCTGTTTGAAGCGCGCCGCCAACTGGAGCGCGTGGGTCTGGCCGATTGCATGTACCAGGAGGCCGGCAGCCTCGCGCTGGGTCAGCAACGCATTCTGGAGATTGCTCGCGCGCTGTGTTGCGACCCGGCGCTGCTGCTGCTCGATGAGCCGGCCGCCGGCCTGCGCTACAAGGAAAAGCAGGCGCTGGCTGCGCTGCTCACCAAGCTCAAGGCCGAAGGCATGAGCGTGCTGCTGGTCGAGCACGACATGGACTTCGTCATGAACCTCACCGACCGGCTGGTCGTCATGGAATTCGGTACCAAGATCGCCGAAGGGCTGCCGCAGGAAGTGCAGCAGAACCCCGCGGTGCTGGAAGCCTACCTGGGCGGCGTGGAATAAGGAGAACGCGCATGTCAGTCATCCTGGAAGTGAAGGACCTGCACGTCCGCTACGGCAAGGTGGAAGCGCTGCACGGCGCCAACCTGAAGGTAGAGGCGGGCCAGATCGTGACCGTCATCGGCCCGAACGGCGCGGGCAAATCGACCATGCTCGGCGCCGTCATGGGCGCGCTACCGACCAACGGTTCGGCCAGCGGCGTGGTCTCGTATCTCGGTCATAACCTGAGCGGTTTGCCGGTGGAAAAGCGTGTGGCACGCGGCATGTGCCTCGTTCCGGAAAAGCGTGAGCTGTTTGCCACCATGAGCGTGGAAGACAACCTCGTGCTCGGCGCGTACCGCCGCAAGCGTGCGGGCGAGCGCAACTATCTGGACCAGATGGAGGTGGTGTACGACTTGTTCCCGCGTCTGAAAGAGCGCCGCGCGCAGGAAGCCGGCACGCTGTCAGGCGGCGAACGTCAGATGCTGGCCGTGGGCCGCGCGTTGATGGCCAAGCCGCAGTTGCTGATGCTGGATGAGCCCAGCCTCGGCCTCGCGCCGCTCATCGTCAAAGAGATCTTCCACATCATCAGCGACCTGCGCAAAACCGGCGTGGCAACGCTGCTGATCGAACAGAATGCGCGTGCCGCCCTGCAGGTGGCCGATTACGGTTATGTGCTGGAAACGGGCGACATGACGCTCGAAGGCCCGGCGCCGGAACTGGCCGTCAATCCGCGCGTGATCGAAACCTACCTGGGTCTGGCCAAGAAGGCCGCTTGAACGCGGCTCGGTGCAGGATCAATCGTCGTAATCGCGACGATGATGCCGGCGCCATTCACGCTCGCGCCAGCGTTGTTCGCGCCATTGGCGTTCCTGCCATTCGCGGCCCCGACCACCGTCGTAGTAGCCGGGTGCAACGATGACCGGCTGCGGCGCGACATAGGCGGGCGGCGCGTAGTAAGCCGGCGGCGGGGGTGGGGCGTACACCGGCGCCGGTGCATAGACCGGCGCGGGCTCGACATAAACCGGTGCAACAGGCACGCCGATTCCAATATCGACATTGACGCGGGCCAGGGCCGCCGTCGACGACAGCGCGGCGGCGGCTGCCAGCACGTACAACGCGAAGTTCTTATGCATGTAGGAATTCCTCAAGACGTCGCACTGTAGTTCAACGGGGTGCGGGCGGTCTTACAGAAGATATACGGATGTTGCAAATTGTAACGGAGTGACGCGGCGGCCGCTCAAGGCAATCGCCGCTCCATCATTTCAGCATTCGCTCCGTACACGGCGCGCAACGCTGCCAATGCGGCGCTGTCCATGTCGGCGGATTGGTAACCAAGGCGTCGCCAGAACACATCCGCGCCTTGCACCGCCACCAGCCGCGATTGGCGCAGGCCCTGCTCCCGCGCGCTGGCGGATGCCATGGCGTAAAGTCGCTCGCCCAAACGCTGGCCACGGCCCGCTGGCGCGATGGCCATGTCATGCACGAACCACAGCACGTTGGCCGCATTCGCGGCGGGGAGCGGCACGTGCAATTTGGGCGGCATCCATGCGTGCCACGCATGCGAAAGCAGGTAGCCGACCACCTCGCCGCCGCGCAGCGCGACCAAGCACATGGCCGGGCTGCGAGCCCAGCGGCTGGCGAGCGCATCGCCCGGTTCCAGAAACCCGTCGCCATAGCACGCCCGCTGCACGGCCAGGATGCCGTGCAGGTCGTCTGCAGCGATCGGGCGGATGGTGAGTTCGGGCATAGGATGCGTTTGCCAAAAACGGGAAAGTCTACCGGAGGGGCCGTCTGCATCATGCCGTTTTCGCATAACGTGGGCACACATCGGTATTCGCGGCATGGCGCACGTATCCTGTAGATTCGTTGGCAGGGCAGTCCCGCCCGCACTTGAATCCTCTCTCCCAGCATGTCGCGAATCATCTTCCTGAACGGCCAATACGTGCCGGCCGCCGAAGCCACCGTCTCTGTCATGGACCGTGGCTTTACCTTTGCCGATGGCATCTACGAAGTGACCGCCGTGGCGCGCGGCAAGCTCGTCGATAACGACGCGCACCTTGCCCGCCTGACGCGTTCGCTGTCCGAGATCGGCATCGACAACCCGTACACCTCTGCTGAATGGACGCGTGTATGCGAAGAGCTGGTGGCGCGCAATGGGCTGGAAGAGGGCGTGGTCTACATGCAGGTCACGCGCGGCGTGGCTGAGCGCGATTTCGGCATCCCGGCCGACATCACGCCGACGGCCGTGGCGTTCACCCAGGTCAAGTCCATCGTCGACAGCCCGCTGGCCAAGAAGGGCGCAACCGTGGTGACGGTGCCCGACCTGCGCTGGAAGCGTTGCGACATCAAGAGCGTCGGCTTGCTACCGCAGGTGATGGCCAAGCAGATCGCCGCCCGCGCCGGCGCGCATGAAGCCTGGATGACCGACGGCGACCGCGTGACCGAAGGCGCGTCGTCGACCGCGTTCATCATCACCGCCGATAAGCGCCTGATCACGCGTCCGCTGTCGAACGCCGTGCTGCCGGGCATCACGCGTGTGTCGATCCTGGCGCTGGCGCGTGAACATGGCCTGACGTTGGAGGAGCGCACCTTTACCGTCGCCGAAGCCCAGCAAGCCGCTGAAGCGTTCTATACGAGCGCGTCGACGTTCGTGATGCCGGTGGTGTCCATCGACGGTGTGCAGATCGGTAACGGTCAACCCGGCCCGCTCACGCAGGCCCTGCGTACGCTGTATCTGCGTTTTGCCGGCGTGGACGTTGCCGAGCCCGCCGAGATGTGACGTAGGCGGTTGCGCCAGCACGGTAAAATCGCCCGCTAAGTTTTTGTAGCAAGGCGAGACATCCCATGAAAACAGGAGGCTGGCGCTGGCAAAGCGCCATCGCGGCGACCGCTCTGGTTGCCGCGCAGTGGGCAGCGATGCCCGTATCCGCACAAACCATTTCTGCGTCGGCCGCTGTGCCGACGGGGCCGCGCAAGCCGTTTCGGGCGATGCGGCACCCGCCCTGGAATCAGCCAGCGCCGATTCCCGGTGGCGCCGCTTCGAGAGCATCAACGGCATCGTTTCGTATATCGACCGGCAATCGGTCAAGCCGGAGCCCGGCGCCGAGACGGATGCCAATTCGCACACCGTGCATTTCCGGTTGCTGCGCAACGTGCTGCCCGACTTTACGATCAAGACGGCTGATGGGCAGCCGATTCGCTCCTCGGTTAAACAGGTGGTGCTCGATTGCGCGCGACACAGCTACACGGTGATTGCGCAAACGCTCTATCGCGCGCGCAATGCCACCGGCAAGCCGCTTTACCAGATCCACTACGGCGACGAAGCGCAAAGCCGCTCGCTGCGCGAAGGCAGCGTGTTCGAATGGATCGCCGGCCGCTTCTGCGGGGCGGGCCGCTAACGTCGTGACAAACCTGGGCGGCGTCAATGCCGCCCGGCGTGGTCAGATCGGCGCGGGTTCCCGGCTGTCGCTTCCGTCCTCACTTTCTTCGCGGCCTCGCGCGTAAGGCTGGCGTTCCTGCTCAAGCTCCGGATACCGGCGTGACGCGAAACCCATGGCGGCTTCGTACGAGCCGAACTGGTTGGATTCGGCGGCCACGCCGTCGTTGACCAGGATTGCGTACCACTTCCCGTAGAGCGGGCCGTACACCACGACCTTGCTTTTCATTGTCTTGTCCCTGTTTCTTGTATCGATGGCCGGCAACGCGGTTTGCGCGAAGCGGCGGCTCGAGCCGTCCGGGCGCCAGGTCATGGCGCGCCGTCAGCGTGGTGGCGGACGATGATTACAGTGTGTTACACGCGCGTCAACGTTTGCGTTGGGCGCAATCCTCTAGTGGCTCCAGTGGCGTCAGGCCGGTGCCAGCGTGCCGGCCACGCGGGCCTGCTGCAGTTCAGCGGGCTCGTGGCCTGAGTCGACGTAGTCGGCAAAGCAGCGGATGCAGTCCGCCACCCAGTCGGGGCGACGCAGAGGCAACCAGTGGCCGGCGTCGACCTCGTGGCGCCAGTAGTGCGATACCCAGGCTTCCACAGCGCGCGTCACGGCGGGGCTGACGTAGCGATCGCGCGTGGGCACGATCAACTGCACGGGGGCATGCGGCGCACGTGCCTGGGGGCGGGCGAGGCGCTCCCGAAAATTCGCGCGATACATCCGCACGCCGTTGCAGGCATCCCGCACAAGCGTCGGTCGCTGGGCCTCGATGCGGATGCCTTCCGTCTTGTGCAGCCACCACGGCCAGGCGCGCGAGACCCACAGCCGCCACGACCATTCCGGCACCAGCGGCAAGTGGAAATACCCCATACCAGGATTGCAGCCGCTGCTTCCACACCGCACGTTTGGCGGCCCATGTGCCGGCATCGAGCTGCGCGCGCATCCAGTGGCCGACGTGGTCCAGGCACGGGCCCGAGATCGACGTGTACGACGCGATGCGCCCGCGCAGCCGATCGGTCGTCACCGATTCCCAGCTGTGGATGGAGCCCCAGTCGTGTCCGACCAGATGAAAGCGCTCGCCGGGCAGCAGCGCGTCGGCCACGGCGGCAAGGTCGTCGACAAATCGGGGGATGCGATAACCGGTGGTATCTGCGGGCGCATCTGACAGGCCGGCACCGCGCACGTCGAAGGTGAGCACGCGGCGATCATGCGCCAGGTATCGCGCACGCCGTGCCAGACGGAACTGTCATCCGGATAACCATGCACGAGAACGATGGCGGGACGCTGCCGTGCAGACGCGTCGGCAGGCAGGGTCATTCGGGCATGCAGGCGAAGGTCGCCGGAGCGCACCACGTGGCTGCTGTGCATCGGGTCTCCAGTGAAATTGGCGCGGGAGTCTCCAGCCTACGGGGCGATCGGCTGATGCGGCAACGCGTGTTTTTACCCGTTTCAAGCAGTGCCTGAGGCACTCGGGGCGGGTTCGGCCTGCAGCAGTGGTGTCGCCGCCGTGAAGGCCGCCAGATGCTCCAGCAACGTCCGCACCTTGCATGGCAGCTGTTGCTGCGGCCACACCGCGTAGATGGGCCGCTGCGGTGTCCGCCATTCCGGCAGCAGGCGTATCAGCCGGCCCGCCTCCAGCGCCTGGTGGCAGAGCGTGTGCGGACAGTACAGCAGGCCGAGGCCCGTTTCAGCCAGCGTCACGCCCAGTTCGATGTCGTTCAGGTCGCAGCGTCCATGGGGCTGCAGTTCGATGGTTTCCTCGCCATCGGGAGAGGTGAAGCGCCATGTCGACAGCGGCGACGACACCAACAAGCGATGCGCCTGGAGGTCATGCGGATGGGTCGGCGCGCCATGCGCGGCCACATACGAAGGCGACCCCACCAGCACCATCCCGATCACGCAAGCCGCCGCTGCCGCAGCTTCGGGTCGTCCTGCTGGCCGACGCGGATGGCCAGATCGGCGCCATGCCGCCACACGTCTTCATTGCGGTTGCTGAGCGACAGCTCCAGGCGGATCTCCGGCCACGTCGCCATGAAGCTCGCATAGGCGGGTGCGAGCAGCCCGCGCGACAGGTTCAGCGGCGCGAGCACCCGCAGCGTGCCTTTGACCTGGTTGAGATCGTCGTCGAGCGTGGCCGTAGTTTGCGCAAGCGCGGTCAGCAGTGGGCGGCACTGCTCGTAGTAGAGCTGCCCCTCCGGCGTCGGCTTGAGGCTGCGGGCGCTGCGCAGCAGGCTGGCAGCCCAGCGAAGCCTCCAGCTTCTGCAGGCGTCGTGTCAGCGTGGCGGGCGGCAGGTTGGCGTGACGCGCTGCGGCCTGCAGGCTGCCGTGGTCCACGATGGAAACAAAAGGGCCAGATCGTCGAGCATGATTCCATTTATGGAATTTAAGTTTCAATAAACGTCTATAGTTTCTTGAAACGCGGTTGTCTAGCATACCGTCAATCACATTTGATGGCTTGCAAGGAGAACCGCCATGTCGACACCCGTTTCCACTGCCACACGTCTGCGCGTCATTTTTGCCTGGCTGATGTCGGGTCTGATGTCGCTGTTGATGACGGGCTGGATCGGCTGGATCAACGCCGGTATCAGCCCCGACTTTCTTACCCGCTGGGCGCATGCCTTCGTGCTCGCCTGGCCGGCGGCCTTCACCATCGTGCTGGTTGCCGCGCCGGTGGTGCAGCGGCTGACACAGCGCCTCGTGGTGCCCAATCCGGTGCAGCCTTGAAAGAAAACAGCCCACCGGGAGGACGGTGGGCGCAAGGTTGACAGCAGGAAAGACCGATGGAAACGGACGCCGGACTGACATCCCGTAGAGTCCGGCGATGCGGCTGGTACAACACCCGACCCTTATCGTAGTGACGCCGATGTGCGTGGAGATCGCACTGCCCGATACCGGGTCGTGACCGGGCCATGGGGCGCACTGTAGAGGGTCGATGCTTTCGGCAAACTTTCTTCTGGCGGCTGGCGTCCTCCGGGCAATCCCCAGGTTCTTGCAACGGCGCACACGCTGCATTGCTGCCGCCGGGCGAAGAGACACGAGTAGACGTAGTCAACATCAGCGCGTAGTGCCGTTAGGCTGGTCCGATTCTCAACGCTAAGGAAACAGCATGACGATGATGATCGACGGCCATGGCCCTGGGTATCAGGCGGTGCAAACGCGGCCCAGCATTCAGGATTGCCTGGCGACACTGAAGAAGTTTGTGAATGAGGCCGCCTCGCCAACGGTGACTGTGCAGGATCTGCTCGTAGCCAGCCGGGCCACCAAAGACGACAACGCGCAATGGTGGGATCGGGATCGCCTGAATCTGCCGGCTGATCCGAGCGACGCGGATATTGACGCGGCGCGCACGCGCGTGGGCCACGCAATGGTCGATGAGCAGGACGCCACGGTCGCGCTACGCAACCTTGACTCGTATCTGGAGGACGGTGCGCTGGGTGACGTTGGCAAGAGCGGCGTCAAAGCCCTCGTGGATGACGTCACCAAGAAGATCGGTGCTACCAGCCGCACGGTACAGGACGCCAACATTGAGGTGTACTCGGGCGACTCTTCTCGGACCGACTGGGGCCAGTACCTGGAGTACCACCAGAGCGAGGCGGCTGCGGCCCGAAAATTGCCGACCCCGTTAAGCAGGCGTTTGACCGGGGCGGCAACCCCGACCGGACGCCGACCGTGCTGCACAGACAATCAGCGTCGTGACCGGGCAGTTCCTCGATGCCGCCGCCGCGGCACAGGCGCTGCGCGAGGCTGGCGTACCGGTCAATGCGCCGCAGCGGCAGGCGAATGCGCAACAACTGCAGACAGAGCTGGTGGGCGGCATGAACCGCGTGAGCGACGCCGCACGCGTTCTGGACGCCGCCAACGACACGTCGACGGCACTGCTCAACGCCGACCGTGATTTCTCTTACCTGTACAAGACGAGCGCGCTGGATGCAGCGGACCAGCACACACAGGCATTTGTGCAGCAGCACATACCGCCGGGGCTGCATACCATCTTCGGGTACGGCTCCCCGAACGACGCGGCCCGGCACAAGGTTCAGGACGAGTTGTTGCAGGACGGCGTCGACCTTTCGGCGCTCGGCGTTCGTTAAGCCGTCAGCAGGAAAGCCGGCTGCACGTGCGACAGCCGGCTGGCAGAATGCCGGAGCGTTGCCACCCGTCCAGCTCACCATGCCAGCATCTGCCGACCTCCACATCCGCCCCATCCGCCAAGACGACTTTGCCGCGTGGAAACCGCTCTGGGATGGCTACAACGCCTTCTACGGCCGTGCGGGCGAGACAGCGTTGCCCGACATCGTCACGCAGACGACTTGGCAGCGCTTCTTCGACGAAGCGGAGCCCGTCTACGCGCTGGTGGCCGAGCGTGGCGGTGAGCTGTTCGGCATCGTGCATTTCCTCTACCACCGCAGCACCACGCAAATCGGCATGAGCTGCTATTTGCAGGATCTGTTTACGGCGCAGGCCGCGCGCGGGCAGGGCGTGGGCCGGGCCTTGATCGAAGCGGTCTACCGTCGCGCGCAGGCCGATGGTTTGCCGCGCGTCTATTGGCAGACGCACGAAACCAACACGACCGCCATGCGGCTGTATGACACGTTGGCGGACAAGTCGGGCTTCGTGGTCTACCGCAAATTGTTCTGAGCCGTTCCGGCATCAACAATCGAATTTCGGCACGTCGAAGCGGTTCCAATCGCTACCGCCTTCGGCGCCGTAGCGGATGTGCTCATCGTTCCGACCTTTGAGCTCGACGGTGGTGGTGCCGCGCGCGACACGAAGGCCTAGGCCCATTGCGCGATCCGGCGGATCGGCCGCCCCCTGCCGACCCATTTTTTCGCAAACCATAGGGTAATCCCGCATCTGCGATTTCGAAGACGCGGTCTATAGTTGCACCTGTGTTCCAGATATTAACAGACGTTTCATAGGTAAAACAAGCGAAACGTGATGGAGTCGACAGAAATGCAATCGCAATACAACCCCGACCTCGCTCCGTGGGAGCCCATTTCTCCGAACAACGTCGCTGGCAAGGGCCGTGTCGAGCGCCCCGGCCACGTCGCCAATCTGGTGTGGCAAACACGCGCCGCCGAGCCGACCGCCTATGAGAACCAACTGGCCGATTCGCTGGAAGCGGCATTCCTGGGCGGCGCGCAAACGCCGGCCGACATCGTGGCCGTGCTGAATGAGCGCGGCCCGCGCAATGCGGCCGGTGGCGAGGCCTGGACGGAAGACACCTTCCTGGCCGAGATGCGCCGCCTGGGCGCCTGAGACGAGGCCGGTTCCAACACGATTCGACGCCGCATTGCCCGCAGAGGCGCACGGCTCAACCCATCAGAAGAGGCAAGCAATGGAAGGCAACAAGGAAGCGCAGAAGGAAGCGCGCATCAACACCGGTCTGCGCAACTACTGGTATCCGGTGGCGGCGTCGTGGAATGTGAAAAACGCGCCGGTGGGCATCACGCGTTTGAGCCAGAACATCGTGTTGTGGCGTGACACCGCCGGCCAGGTGCATGCGCTGGAAGACCGCTGCCCGCATCGTGGTGCGCGCCTGTCGATGGGTTGGAACCTGGGCGACCACGTGGCTTGCTGGTACCACGGCGTTGAAGTGAACGGACAAGGTACGGTGACCAGCGTGCCAGCCGTTGACGCTTGCCCCATGGAAGGCAAGACCTGCGTGCGCAGCTACCCGGTGCAGGAACGCGCCGGCGCCATCTTCCTGTGGTTTGGCGACAAGGCCCCCTCCGAGTTCGACGACGCGGTCGGCACGCTGCGCTTGCCTGAAGAGCTGACCAGCGACGAGCACAGCCACTTCCTCTGCTTCGCGCATTGGAACGTCAACTACCGCTATGCCATCGACAACGTCATGGATCCGATGCACGGCGCCTACCTGCACGCCGTGTCGCACTCGATGGCCAGCGGCGAGAAGAAGGCCGTGATGGAAGTGGTTGAAACCGACCACGGGATCATGTTCCAGAAGACCGGCCAGCGCGGTGTGAACTTTGATTGGACCGAGTTTGGCGAGACCGGCACGATGTGGCTGCGCCTGTCGATTCCGTATCAACCGAAGGTCGGCCCGGGCGGGCCGTTCACCATCATCGGCATCGTGACGCCGGTGGATGAGGAGCACTGCATCGTCTACTTCTGGCGCACGCGCCACGTGCAGGGTTGGCAGCGAGACGTGTGGCGCTTCCTCTATCGCAATCGCCTCGAAGGCCTGCACTGGGATGTGCTGGAACAGGACCGTGTCGTGCTGGAGTCGATGGCACCCGAAGCGCGCGAGCACGAGACGCTGTATCAGCACGACATCGGCATCACGCGTATCCGCCGTGTGCTTGCACGCCGCGCCGCCGCTGAACTGGCCGACGCGCCTGTCGCCATGCTCAAGCCGGTTCCCACGGAAGCCCAACATGCCTGAGCGCCATTCAACTGCCGGGCTGCTGGCTGGGCGCAAGGTGCTCGTGACGGGCGCCGCGCGCGGCCTGGGTCTGGCCTTTGCCAAGTCGATTGTCGAAGCCGGTGGCGCCGTTGCGCTGGCCGACATTCTTGGCGAGCGCGTGCAGGAAGAGGCCGCGGCGCTGCGCGCGGCAGGCTTTGATGCGCATGGTTTCACGCTTGATCTTGGCGATCCGGCTTCCATTCAGGCATGCGCTGCTGCGGCCGCACAGGCACTGGGCGGGCTCGACGGGCTCGTCAACAACGCGGCCATCACGAACTCGGGCGGGCGCGATGCATCGTCGATCGACATCGAGACCTGGGACCGCGTGATGGACGTCAACGTGCGCGGCACATGGTTGATGACGACGGCTTGCCTGCCGGCGCTCAAGGCTTCCGGCCGCGGCGCCATCGTCAATCTGTCGTCGGACACTCCGCTGTGGGGCGCACCGAACCTGCTGGCGTATGTGGCGAGCAAGAGCGCCGTCATCGGCATGACCAAGTCTCTGGCGCGCGAATGCGGTGCAGACGGCATCACCGTCAACGCCATTGCGCCGGGCCTGACGCTGGTGGAAGCCACCGAATACGTGCCGGCGCACCGCCACGCGCTGTACCGCGACCAGCGCGCCATCTCGCGCGACCAACTGCCGGACGACGTGTGCGGCGCCGTGCTGTTCGCGCTGTCCGACCTTTCCCGATTCGTGACGGGCCAGACGCTGGCCGTCAACGGCGGTTTCGTCATGCAGTAATGCATCAACACACCATTCAGAAGAGGTATTCGATGAGCGATCTCTCGAACAACAGCAAGTGCAACGCACGTGGGACCGCCCGGAAGGCGCGTCGTTTGAAGATTGGATGAACAGCCGCGTGGCCCGCTTCTCCACCCGCCGTTACGACTGGGACGCCCTCAAGTTCCAAGCCGACTTCGACCCGAAATACCGCCGTGCGCAAATGCGCTACCTCGGCACGGGCGGCACGGGCGTGGCGGCTGACACCAACACCGTGCCGGCGGAGCACTTCACGTTTTCGACCATGGTCATTCCGGCCGGCCACGAAGGCCCGTCGCACCTGCACACCGATGTGGAAGAGGTGTTCTTCGTCATTCGCGGCAAGCTCAAGCTGGTGCTGGAGAAAGACGGCGAACGCTACGAAACCATCCTGACCGATCGCGATCTCGTCTCGGTGCCGCCCGGCGTGTACCGCGAAGAAATCAACATCGGCGATGAAGACGCGCTGATGTGCGTGATGCTCGGCGCCAAGAAGCCGATTACGCCGACGTACCCGCCCGAGCATCCGCTCGCCAAGGTCAAGCGTTGATGCCATGAGCGCGCAGGCTGTCATGTCTTCCCCTCCGTTCCGCGTTGCCGACGCGCTTGCCGTGCTCGGCGCCGGGTTTGCCGAACGCACCGTCGCCATCAACGCGCACGGCGACCGCATCGGCTATCGGCAATGGGGCGAGCGCGGGCCGGTGGTCGTGCTGTTGCACGGCATCAGTTCCAGCGCTGCGTCGTGGCTGCCTTGCGCGCAGGTTCTTTCGCACAACATGCGCGTGCTGGCATGGGATGCGCCGGGCTACGGCAGCTCCACGCCGCTTGCAGACGCTGCACCGCGCGCTGCCGACTACGCTGGGCGGTTGCAGGCGTGGCTTGCCGCGCTGGATGTGATGCCCGATGCAATCGTCGGTCATTCGCTGGGCGCGCTGATGGCATCGGCGTATGTGGCCGCCGCGCCAGTGGCGATGCAGCCGAAGTGCCTGTTGCTTTTGAACCCCGCGCAGGGCTACGGCCAACCGGGGCAGGAAGAGACGTCCCGCAGCGTGCAAGCCCAGCGTCTCGCAACGCTCGACCAGCTTGGCATCGACGGCATGGCGGAGTCGCGCCACGCGCATCTGCTGCGCCCGAATGCCACCGACGAAGAACGCGCCTGGGTGCGCTGGAACATGAAGCGCCTCAACGACGGTGGTTATCGCCAGGCTGTGGCGATGCTGAGCGGCGACGACATCGGCGCCTATCTGAGCAAACGCCCAGCATCCACACCCACGCAGATCGCATGCGGCGATGTCGACGGCATTACGCCGCCGCAGGGCTGCGAAGCGCTGGCGAAGACGTTCGATCTGCCATTTGCGCTTGTGCCGTCAGCCGGGCATGCCTCCTATATCGATGCGCCTGACGCTGTTGCAGGCTGGATCGAACACGCTGTTCTCTCCCAATCCCAAAACGCCTAAGCGCCAAGACGTATGAGCAACGACCTCATCCCAGAAGACGTGCAGGAAAAGTACATCGTGCCGGGCCTCGAACGCGGCCTGCGCCTGCTGTGCGAGTTCAGCCACAAAGACCGTGTGCTGTCTGCGCCGGAACTGGCGCGTCGCCTGAAGGTGCCGCGCTCCACGGTGTTCCGTCTGCTGACCACACTTGAAGTGATGGGCTTCATCGAACGCGTTGACGGCGGCCGCGATTTTCGTCTCGGCATGGCGGTGCTGCGCCTGGGCTTTGAATATCTCGCGTCGCTGGAATTGACCGAGTTGGGTCGCCCGCTGCTCGATCGTCTGCGCGACGAGATTCACTACCCGTGCAACCTCGTCGTGCGCGATGGCCGCTCGATCGTCTACGTGGCGAAATCCGTCGCGCCCACACCGTTCACCAGTTCCGTGAATGTCGGCACGCGCCTGCCGGCTCACGCCACGGTGCTGGGTCGTGTGCTGCTGGCTGATCTGTCGCTGGCCGAGCTGCGCCAGCTTTATCCGGAGCCGCAGCTGGAAGTGTTTTCCGCCAACACGCCGCGCACGGTGGAAGAGCTGTTCGAGATGGTGCAGCGCGACCGCGAACACGGCTACGTGCTGCAGGAAGGCTTCTTCGAAGCCAACATCTCGACGATTGCTGCACCGGTGCTCGACCGCGCCGGCAAGGTGGTGGCCGCGCTCGGCACGACGATTCCGTCGCCGCGCATTGAACCTGCACAGCTCGATCTGATGATCGACAAGGTGCGTGCCGCTGCCGGCGAGCTGTCTTATCTGCTGGACTACCGCCCCGCAGGCGGCAAGGTCGTCAACCTGTTCCGCGAATGACCATGCCGATGATCGACCTGACTGGCAAGACCGCTGTCGTGACGGGCGGCTCCTCCGGCATCGGCCTGGCCACCGTTGAACTGCTGCTGGAAGCCGGTGCCGCCGTGGCGCTGTGCGGCCGCAATGCCGAACGCCTCGCGCAAGCCGAACAAAGTTTGCGCAGCCGCTTCCCCAACGCCCGGCTGTTTGCTGCAACGTGCGACGTGCTCGACGCCGCGCAGATGGCAGCGTTTGCCGACGCCGTGGAGCAAGCGCTGGGTCCCGTCGACATGCTCGTCAACAACGCCGGCCAAGGCCGTGTCTCGACGTTTGCCGATACCGACGATGCCGCGTGGACGCAGGAGCTGCATCTCAAGTTCTTCTCGGTGATCCATCCCACGCGCGCTTTCCTGCCGCAACTCGAGCGCTCGGCGCACGGCGCGATCGTCTGCGTGAATTCGCTGCTCGCGCAGCGGCCGAGCCGCACATGGTGGCCACCTCTGCCGCGCGTGCGGGTGTGCTCAACCTTGTGCGTTCGATGGCGACCGAATTTGCACCGAAGGGCGTGCGCGTCAACGGCATCCTGATCGGCCTGGTGGAGTCCGGCCAATGGCGCCGCCGCTTCGAGGCTCGACCCGAAGAAGATCGCCATCTCGACTGGGCTGCGTGGACGCGTCGCCTGGCCGCGCAAAAACACATTCCCCTTGGACGCCTGGGCGTGCCCGAAGAGGCGGCCCGCGCCATTCTGTTCCTTGCCTCGCCGTTGTCTTCGTACACCACGGGCAGCCACATCGATATCTCGGAGGACACTCCCGTCATGCTTAAACGACAACAACAGGAACAACAGCTGGTCACGGTGGGCCACGCGATTGCAGCCTTCCTGGAGGCCTGCGAGGTCAAGGCCGCTTTCGGTGTCATCTCGATCCACAACATGCCTATCCTCGATGCGATGGGCGAGCGCGGCAAGATCCGCTTTGTCATGGCGCGCGGTGAAGCCGGCGGCGCCAACATGGCCGACGCCTATGCCCGGACCACGGGCGGCCTGGGCGTCTGCCTGACCAGCACCGGCACCGCTGCCGGCAATGCGGCAGGCGCCATGGTCGAAGCCCTGACCGCCGGCACGCCGCTGCTGCATATCACGGGCCAGATCGAAACGCCGTACCTCGACCAGAGCCTCGCGTACATCCACGAAGCGCCGGACCAGCTCACGATGCTCAAGGCCGTCTCCAAGGCAGCCTTCCGCGTGCGCAGTGCCGATACGGCCATCAGCACGATGAAGCTGGCCGTGCAGACCGCGTTGACGGCCCCGGCCGGCCCGGTGAGCGTGGAGATTCCCATCGACATCCAGGCTGCGCTGATTCCCATGCCGGACGACCTGCGCCCGCTGCTGGTGCCGCAGCATGTGCCGTCGGCCCACGCGCTGGACGAACTGGCTGAACGTCTGTCGCGCGCGCGCCGTCCGATGCTGTGGCTCGGCGGTGGTGCCCGCCACGCTGCGAAGCAGGTCAAGCGCCTGATGGATCTGGGCTTTGGCGTGGTCACCAGCACGCAGGGCCGCGGCATCGTGCCGGAAGATGACCCCCGCTCGCTGGGCGCATTCAACCTGCACAAGCCGGTCGAAGCGTTCTACCAGACGTGCGATGCCATGGTCGTGGTCGGCTCGCGCCTGCGCGGTAACGAAACGCTCAAGTACGAGCTGAAGCTGCCGCGTCCGCTGTATCGCATCGATGCGGATGCATCGGCGGAAGGCCGGTGCTACGCCAGCGACTACTTCGTGTGCGGCGATTCGGCGCTTGCGCTGGATGGCTTGGCCGATCGGCTGGAAAAGAAGATGCAGATCGACGCGACATTCGCCGCCGACCTGCGCGCCGCACACGACGCGGCCGTAGGCGGGCTGATCGACGGCCTTGGTCCGTACGCCAAGCTGGTGGAAGCTTTGCAAGCCGCCGTGGGGCGCGAATTCAATTGGGTGCGCGACGTGACCGTGTCGAACAGCACGTGGGGCAATCGGCAACTCCGCATCTTTGACTCGCGTGCCGGCGTGCATGCGCTGGGCGGCGGCATCGGTCAAGGTTTGGCAATGGGCATTGGCGCGGCCATCGGTGCGGCTGCAACCGGATCGGGCAAGACCACGTTCTGCCTGGCCGGCGATGGCGGCTTCATCCTGAACCTCGGTGAATTGGCGACTGCGGTGCAGGAGCGCGCCAACCTCGTCATCGTGCTGATGAACGACAAGGGCTACGGCGTCATCAAGAACATCCAGGACGCGCAGTACGGCGGCCGCCGCCATTACGTGGATCTGCACACGCCGGACTACGCGGCGCTCGCCCAGTCGCTGCAACTGCGTCATCGCCGCGTCTCGGATCTGGCAGACGTGAGCAGCGCGCTGAAGGAAGCCACCAGCGGCGAAGGCCCGTTCCTGATGGAGATCGACATGCTTTCCATCGGCAGCTTCAAGACGATCTTTGCAGGCCCGCCGGTCAACCAGCAGGCCAAGGACGGCCAGGGCGAGCGCGCAGCCGAGCGCACGACGGTGGTGGCGTGAATCTGCAACCGAGCCAATTGAAGGAGCCGGACATGCTGCATGTATCGATGGTCGGGTGCGGAGCGATCGGGCAGGGCGTACTGGAACTGCTCAAGAGCGATCCGGATGTGTGCTTTGACGCCGTGATCGTGCCCGAGCACGCGATGGACAAGGCGCGCGAGGCCATCGCCCCGTTCGCACCGAATGCGCGTGTCACGACGCATCTGTCGGCCGACGCGCATCCTGATCTGCTCGTCGAATGCGCTGGCCATGATGCGCTTGAAGAGCATGTGTTGCCGGCGTTGGAGCAGGGCATCGACTGCCTGGTCGTATCGGTGGGTGCGTTGTCGGAACCCGGCGTGGCCGAACGGCTGGAGGCTGCGGCCCGCCGTGGCAACGCGCAGGTGCAGCTGCTGTCGGGCGCCATCGGCGCCATCGACGCACTGGCCGCTGCGCGCGTCGGCGGGTTGGATGCGGTCATCTACACCGGCCGCAAACCGCCGCGCGCCTGGAAGGACACGCCGGCCGAACAGCAGTTCGACCTCGATGCGCTGCGCGAGCCGACCGTGATCTTCGAAGGCAACGCCCGTGAAGCTGCGCGTCTGTTCCCGAAAAACGCCAACGTGGCGGCCACGCTGTCATTGGCAGGCCTCGGTCTTGAGCACACGCACGTCAAGCTGCTGGCCGATCCAACGGTGGACGAGAACATCCATCACGTCGAAGCGCGCGGTGCCTTTGGCGGCTTCGAGCTGACGATGCGCGGCAAGCCGCTGGCGGCCAATCCCAAGACTTCTGCGCTGACGGTGTTCAGCGTGGTGCGTGCGCTGGGCAACCGCGCGCACGCCGTTTCGATTTAAGCGAGGCCATAGCGCCATGACTGTTTCCAACCCGAACGCAACCGCAACGTCCGTGTTGCCCATCTGCATTGCCGGCGATTGGCGCCTCGGCACGGGCGAGCGCTATGCCACGCGCTACCCGGCCACCGGTGAAGTCGTTGCAGAGCTCAATGCCGCCAGCGTCGCCGATGTGGAAGAGGCGGTGGCAGGCGCCTACCGCGCCTTCCTCTCCAGCGGTTGGGCGCAGCGCAAGCCGCACGAGCGCGCGGCCGTTCTGTACCGCGTAGCTGAGCTGATCCGCTCGCGCAGTGAAGCGTTGGCACAACGCCAGCGCCTGGATAACGGCAAGCCGATCAACGAGACGCGCGCTGGTGGCAAGCGCTGCGGCCACGTTCCAGTTCTTCGGCGCCGCATGCGAGACGCTGGAAGAGTCGCTCACGCCCATGCGTGGCGATTGCCTGACGATGAGCGTGCATGAGCCCATGGGCGTGGTGGCCGCCATCACGCCGTGGAATTCGCCGATTGCCAGCGAAGCGCAAAGATGGCGCCCGCGCTGGCCGCGGGCAACGCCGTCGTCGTCAAACCGGCGGAAGTCACGCCGCTGATGGCGCTGGAACTTGCTGCCATCTGCGAAGAGGCGGGCGTGCCCAAGGGCATGATCAGCGTGCTGCCGGGCAAGGGCTCCGTGATTGGCGATGCGATTACGAAGCATCCGCTGGTGCGCCGTGTGTCGTTCACGGGTGGCACGAACACGGGCAAACACATTGCCCACATCGCCGCTGACAAGATGATGCCGGTGTCGCTGGAACTCGGCGGCAAGTCGCCGACGATGGTGTTTGAAGATGCCGACCTCGACCACGCCGTGAATGGCGTGCTGTACGGCATCTTCAGCTCGTCGGGCGAGTCGTGCATCGCCGGTTCGCGCCTGTTCGTGGCGCGTTCGCTGTACGAGCCGTTCATGGATCGCCTCGCCGCTGCCGCAGCACGTCTGCGTGTCGGCAATCCGGCCGATGAATCGACGCAGATGGGTCCGCTGATCACCGACCGCCACCGCGAGACCATCGAGTCGTACGTCGCGATGGGCGTGGGAGAGGGCGGCCACCTGCGCACGGGCGGTTTGCGCCCCGCAATCGCCGGCTGCGAGTCGGGCTATTTCTACACGCCGACCATCATCGAAGGGCTCACCAACAGCGCCCGCATCTGCCAGGAAGAAATCTTCGGCCCGGTGCTCGTCGCCATGCCGTTCGACGATGAAGACGAATTGATCGAACAGGCCAACGACAGCGTCTACGCATTGGCCGCCGGGATCTGGACGCGCGACTACAAGCGCGCATGGCGCATCGGCCGCGCGGTGCAGGCCGGCAACGTGTGGATCAACACATACAAGCAGTTCTCGATTTCGACGCCGTTTGGCGGCTGGCGCGACAGCGGCCTGGGCCGCGAGAAGGGCCGCCTCGGCATCCTGCAATACATGGAGCAGAAGAGCCTCTACTGGGGCTTGAATGAACAGCCGCTGGCCTGGGCCAACGCCAACTGAAGCTGAAACAAAACACCCAGACCACAGGAGATGAAGATGAACACGATTCGGGGCATCGACGAAATCGTCTACGGTGCCGAAGACCTCGCCGCCTGCAAGCAGTTCTTCCTGGATTGGGGCCTCGCCCTGCAATCGGAAGACGCCAGCGGCCTGCTGTTCGAGACACTCAACGGCTGCCGCGTACGCGTCAAGCGCAGCGACGATGCCACGCTGCCGCCGGCCATGGAAGCCGGCCCGACGCTGCGCGAAGTGATCTGGGGCACTGATTCGCAGGCTGTGCTCGATCGCCTGCTCGACACGCTGGCTGACCAGCCCGGCTACGTGCACGCCGACGGCCGCGTCGGTTGCACCGACCCGAACGGGCTGGCCGTGCGCGTGCAGATGACCACGAAGCGCGACGTCGACGTGCAATGCGCTGCCATGAACACGTGGACGGACAAGCCACGCCGCAACCAACCCAGCCCGATCTACGAGCGCGCCACGCCCATCGAAGTCGGCCACGTGGTCTTCTTCGTCAAGGACGTGGCGGCCACGGAGCGCTTCTATGTCGAGAAGCTCGGCTTTGTGCCGTCCGACCACTACCCGGGCCGCGGCGCGTTCCTGCGCTGCGAGCCCGAAGGCGGCCACCACGACCTGTTCCTGCTGCAGACGCCGCAGGAAGAAGCGGCCTCAACCACGTCGCTTTCACCGTGCGCGACATCCATGAGGTGTTCGGTGGCGGCATGCACGTGTCGCGCTGTGGCTGGGATACGCAGCTGGGCCCCGGCCGCCATCCGATCTCGTCGGCGTACTTCTGGTACTTCAAAAACCCGGCTGGCGGATTGATCGAGTACTACGCCGATGAAGACCAGCTTGACGCCGACTGGCAGCCGCGCGATTTCGAGCCCGGCCCGACCGTGTTTGCCGAATGGGCCATCGACGGCGGCATTGACGGCAACACACGCCGGCAGAAGAACGTCGCCGGCCCGGAAGGCAAGTTCTTGACGGAAAAGCGCTGAAACGTTGCAGAGACGTGCTATGAATTCCCCTCAACCTGCGCGTGCATGCCATGCGCTACGAAGCCCAAGGCATCGTGAGCGTGGAGCTGCGCGATGTCGACGGCAAGCCTTTGCCCGAATACGCACCGGGCGCGCATATCGAACTGCATCTCGGCAACGGGCTGGTGCGCAGTTATTCGCTGTGCGGCGCGCCAGAGGTGCGTGACCGCTACGTGGTCGGCGTGCTGCTTGACCGCAACAGCCGCGGCGGCTCGCGCTATGTGCACGAGCAGTTGCGCGTCGGTTCGACGCTCAAGATCGGCGGCCCGCGCAATCACTTCGAGCTGGACGAAACCGCGCCGCGCACCGTGCTGGTTGCAGGTGGCATCGGCGTGACGCCCATCGTCTGCATGGCGCGTCGCCTGGCCGAGCAGGGCAAGGCGTTCTCGATGCTGTATTGCGCGCGCTCGCGTGCCGAAGCGGCCTTTGCCGATGAGCTGGCCGCCCATGGCGATGCGGTGCGTTTTCACCTGGACGCAGAAGCCGGTGGGCCCCCGATCTGAAAGCGCTGCTTGCAGGGCATCCGGCCGATACGCATTTCTATTGCTGCGGCCCCGGCCCGATGCTGCGGGCATTCGAGGCGGCCTGTGAGGCGCTGGGCTACACCAACGTTCATATCGAACGCTTTGCGGCCGACCCCGGTGTGGAATCGGTGCAGGAGGGCGAATACCAGGTCAAGCTCGCGCGCAACGGTGCTGAACTGTGTGTGCCGGCAGGCAAGTCGCTGCTCGACGCGCTGTTGGAGATTGGCGTCGAGGTGGAACACAGCTGCAAGGAAGGCGTGTGCGGCTCGTGCGAAACGCGCGTGCTCGAAGGCGAGCCCGACCACCGTGACAGCGTGCTGTCCAAGAGCGAACGCGCATCGAACCAAACGATGATGGTTTGCGTATCCGGCTGTAAGGGCAAGCGCCTGGTGATCGATCTGTAAGCGCAGGATGGTTT